>NZ_JBHUME010000008.1:0-285226 GCF_042684925.1 Paenibacillus gansuensis
GTAAAGGCATTTAACTAGGGTCTCATCATTCATTATTTAATTCTCCTTAAATTCAGCTAAAGTGTCCCGTTAGTTCAGCGACAAACCTCTTTTAATTTGTAACCAATACTTGAATTTCTCTTCGGAATTTACGTTATCTTCTATAACTGCATTATAAATGTCTACACTAAAGAATTTTTTGCGGTATAAGGGATGATTGTATACACTATTCTTTAACTTCAAAATAGCCATTCGTTGTACCACATTTATCTGGAATTTCAATTTCTCGATCTCTTGTTGCTTTTGTTCGAATTCCTTGGAAGAAATCGCCCAGACATCTACTTTCCAAGCGTTTGTATTAAAATCTGCATAACAGCCCCAATAGTACCCCTTCGGTAAGTGTTCTGTATGCCCGATAAACTCATTACGATAATTCATCTTAGCAGGTTTAATACATAATGAAACTTCCTTACCTAATTCAAAAAATGTTTCTTCATTCATTTTATCGCTTGCTAAATAAATATCTAAATCTCTCCATGTCATTAACTGCAGGAAGTAGCTGCCGCTTATAAATACATCCCCGTACTTTTCCAATTTTCGAATTAAACCTTTTTCGTATAGGAGCCCATCTGCCTCTGTCATAATTAAGGAATTGAGTGCTTCCAGCTCAGAATTCATCTTTTTACCTCCAACTGCTTAATTTGGGTTCAACATCCTACCTTGCATCGACTTTGGAATGTAATCTGCCCGTTACCTCAATGCAAACCAGGGAGCAGTTGCCGGGAGGAGAACCTGGTTATTCCACCTTTTGGCTTTGTCTTAAAGAGAATTAACCTTTTTTACTGGATAATCTCTTATAAACAAAGACTATTGGAAACCACAAAAATATGGCGTGCGTGAGTCCGATAAACGATGCAATCAATACGGAAGCTGGAACGCTTATCATACCCGCTTTAACGCCACTTACAATTACTTTTTCGCCGCTTTGAATAACTACTTTATTCGTAAAGAAAGAGGTTATCAGCAAACAGATACCGACAATCAAACCAAAAACTGTATATACTAAAACTGTTTTTCGTATGACTGATTTAAACATCTCAAATTTTTACTCCTTTTGGTTGGTTGATTTCAGCGAATAGGTACATATTTAACTATCGTTTCCCGTTAGCTCAAATCATGTACGATTTTCTAAGCACCGAAGAGATTTTCAATATATTCAAAGTTTTCCTTTAATGTTTTACTGCCATCTACTTGTAATACATTTAACTGTAACTTAGATGCTGTATTCTGCACAAATACAGAAAAGAGTGCATCCCGTGACATCCAATTGTTAAAAGCCATTTTGGGATTTTCAGTGTTTCGTAATATATCATGTATCCAAACCCTTTTGGCATATTGTTCTCTTTGGAATCTCTCAGTTGGAATAATCCAGACAGCCTTATGATGTTCGCCTAAATGAGCTGATACAAGAGAAGGTAATAGTTGATTGCCTTCAACAACACAAGGCTTATCTGTTCTCTTTGCAAGGTCATTTATGACAAACGAAAAGTCCTCAACAAAAGATTGTATATATAAACTTAGCTGTTCTTGGACCTCCCTTGCATAGAAAGCTTCATTATGGCTCATCGTAGAAACTTTATGCATTGCTGGATACTCAGTAGATGAAACATTTTTTAAATGTCTATCAAAATGTTCATCACAAGAATAAAGTTTAACTCCATGCTCTTCTGCATACATCCTTGCTATTGTACTTTTACCTGCACATGATGAGCCACCTATCCAATAAACAACTTGATTTCTAAGCAATTAATTCCCACCTCAAATGTTTTAACAACCACTGTCCCTCAATTCCTTTTTCCAGCCAACGAAACTCATTATGTATTCAATAGATGATGTGAACCCTTTTTAGATGTTCTCATTCCATAACGTTCCACGTTAAACTGCCCTTTAGCGTAACGAGGCTGCCATACAATTTCGTGGCAGCCTCGTCAGTTTCCTTTATTTTACTATCGTTCCCAGTTAGTTGAATCTATTCAGCTTTGTTATTCATTAAACAAGTGCATCGTCGTTTCGGTAGTATCAAATTAGCCAATTATTCAAGGAATTGGTTGCCAAACGTCAAATCGATTACCATTCAAATCGTAGAATCTAAAATTTTTTCGATTTTCATCATACGTTTTAAGTTCCGATACCGAAACCCCCCGTTCTTTTAACGTTTTATATGTCTCTTCAATATTATCTGATTTAAATGACAGCAAATGCATTTCATAGTTTTTACCTTCCCAATGGTCTGTTTTATAAGTAAGTTTCACATCTTCTTCGCTATCAACTGTCACTAACATTATCGCAGGTCCTTTACCGAGATCGAAGCAAATACCATTCCAATGAAAACCTAGTTTCTCTTGATACCACTTTATGGTTTCCTCAATATCTAAGACAGGCAGATACAAAATGTCCATGTAGCCAACAACGTTTTTCATATTAAACCTCCATTTTTATGTTCTTTATGATCCAGCAGTCGCTTAAAGTAATTTATTCCTCGTTAGCTCAGCAAGGACATTTGTATTGCCATTAATCTGTTGCCGTCAGGATCTTCAAAAATAACAATATTGTTTTCTAATTTCTCGTTATGAATGACAATCTCGGATTCCTTTAGAAACTGGAGTGTCTGCCGAATATCATCTGTCTTAAAAAACATTAGCGGCTGGGGAGCTGGAGCCGCGCCATTATTGGAATCCAGCAGAATTTCGGTTCCTTCGAAATGTAGCGTATAAACCGTAGAAAGCCGCCCCTCTATGTAATCTTCGTTGTATGGTAAATCAAACACGCGGCAATACCAATCAACTGCCCGCTTCATATCTGAAACGTGGATAAAGATCGAGCCTACTCGTTTTTCAAGCCTGCTTCCTGCCATTGTTTCCATTCAATGTCCCTCTCCTTTTAAAAGGAAAATAAACCCACATTTAGCATAGCGAATATATGTTCCCTTGTAAAGAGTTAGTTCATAACGTTTACTTTACTATCCTGCCCGTTAGCTTAACGAGGCCCCCTCCCTTTAGTTTAACACTTTAGAATATATTGTTTTGCTGCTGACACAGACTCCATTGTTAAACTCTAATTTAGCTATACCGATTTCGATTATTTCGCCTCTCAAAGGTTGGAATCTGTGTAGGCAATGCTCAAGAGCAAATATTAAATTTTCTTTGTTTAATCTTGTAGCTAAAGTACAATGTGGAGTCCAATTGTCTTGATTATTATATCCATTGTAGTTATCGAAATTATTATATTGTCTGAGGGCGTTACAGTAGTGAACGTGACTATTCAAAAGCTGGGAGCTCATTGTAGGTGAAAGAAAAAGTGTCCCCGATGTAGGGAATATAGAGATGGCATCAAATTTCACATCTATTGGCTGCATTTCATTGGTTGCGATTTCAAATTGAGTTATAAACTGTTCAATTGGGATTTCTGAATTGTATACTGCGATAGTAATATGTGGTCTTAGTTCTTCAATATCAGCCATAAATGAGGAAATGTTTTTTGTCTTTAATTCAGTCCACGTATCTTTTACATAACGTTCGATATCATTATCGAAGAAAAACTCAACTGCGTAACTCATGCATTTCCTCCCCACGTCTCTGCTCATTCAATTACAATTACCTCTCCATCTTTCAAGGTCTTAAATAAGATCTTGTTTTCGATTAAGTAGTCTACTACCTTCTCGATATCCTCAGACTCTGGATGATCGGATCTGTAATGTGGAGCAATAGAGTAATCCAAAATATTTAACCCGTCCCAAATCGTGCTGTGTTGTTCGCCATATGGTTTCTGTTTTGGATCATCTACGAGTTGAAGTCCTTTTAATGTTGGTCCAAGAATACATATGCCTGCGCTATATCCTCCATAAACGATCTGTTTTCCTATTCTGTGATATTGCTTTATAATTTCATCAAAGCCGCTAAGTTTCATTGCTTGTGCTAAAACGAATGTATTTCCGCCTCTTGTCCATATGACGTCATAACCTTCAAGTTTTTTTTCCAACTCTATAGATTTATAGAAATATTCCCTTAAGTCTAATATTTCTATATGAAATCCTAGTCGCTCAAGGTCGGAAACGTCTATTGCATCACTTTGCTTTCTTCTTTCCAAATCGGTTGCAAAATCCAACGCATTGTTTATAAAAGCAACCTTTTTATTTCCGTTCTCTGTCAGTCGTTTTAATGCTACTTCTTCATTTCCAATTTTAAACGAGGATAAATAGTATTTCATGATGGAATCCCTCCCCTTGTCTAAATAATTATTAGTATTAGTTTAATTATGCAGTTTAAGGGAATTCAAGTGAAGTGAATGGAGGGATATATTCAAATTATCCTGCCCGTTAGCCATTCATGCACACCCAGTTCCGCACCACAGAACCATGAAAGTTAATCCGTTCTTTCATAGTAGGTTTAAATAAAGGCTGCTGATCAATTAGATCAGCAGCCTTCACTTTGTTATTGAGCTATAGTTCCCAGTTAGTTCAACCTTTCTAACCAAACGTGACCTTGAAGATACCCCCTCTCAAGAGCCCATCTTAGCCATTGCTTCTGCTCTAAACTAAAACATGGTTTGTCCAATCGCTTCAAGATTAACTCGCTCCTCATTTGCCGCGAAACAAAATAGATTTCTCTTTTTCAAACTTCTCATCTTGTTTTTTATTAAGTTCCTGGACTACTCCACCACCACAAGCCGGAAACACTCGCACCCTGAATTTAACATCATTTCAACAATCAAATTTCTATCTTCCCAAAAAACAGCAATATCTAAATCTTTATGAATTCTGGTCTTTCTGCCTACAAACAAATCAATAGCAGCACCACCACATCTTTTCATTGAAAGCCTAGATCAATTGTTGTTCAGGATAGGATTTTTGAAAGTTATGTCATCAGGTTCTAAACCTGATATGTGGAGTCACTATTCAATCGGCTCGCCTACATGCTTGTGTACTAGGCGTGTTATAAGGTTACGACATTTTCCACGTATGTCCCCATAAATTTAAGGTTGCTCGACATCGGAATCGCTTTTAGATTCATATATAAAGTGGAATCTGATAGGCACATAGGTAAAAATATTAACATTTTGAAACATAGATTTCGATATTATCTTTATGCAGTTACTATACGATAAAGAGGCGTATAACATGTACAGAAGTTCATTAGTAGTCGGTGAGGTTTTATACCAGAATGAAAAGGCCTATATGGAATTGCAGGATATGGATGTCCTACTAACATATAACTCTACCAGAAATACGACAATACCCTTGCTTGATATTTACAGATCTACAGATGTTCACATTAGTTACAAGATTCCCGAAACCAATGAACTGCTAACAACCGCTTTTGAATCTACCTCTGAAAATATAGAAGTTAGTAAATCAAAATGGTCGAACTTTTTGGGGGAGATCAAATGGTCGCATTTCGTTTCTTGGAGGAAGCTAAGAAATTCTATTGTAGTCGCCAGTACAAATAATTCGCTAGTTATTCAACTCCCCAAGGTATTAAGCAAATCCATGACAACCTTTATACAGCAGAAGGCATGGGATAATATACGATGCAGGGTATTATTTGTGGAAGAGAACAGATGGCAACGCATATGCCAATACGAACTTAAATATTCTTGTAAGGTCTCCATTGGTGGCTTTAGTATTGATTGCTCATTTCAGCAATACGCGGAAATTGTTCCTTATGTTTATAATGTACGGTCACTGGTAGCGAAAAAGATGGATGCTAAGTATCAAGAATACCTTATGCGGGAACAAGCGATGGTAAAGGGACATTTAATTGAGCTAAGAAGCGGGCTCAGAGAGTATTTGAGGTCTAGCATCATTGTACGGGATTTCACGATATCTATATTAAATAACGGAGAATTATTAAAGAAAATTGAAACCTCCTTTCAGTTAATGATTACAACGTTGCAACAAAAGGCCTTTCGTATCGACGGGAAAACCGATAAGAGCTTCACTGAGATTACCTTCAGCGACGGCAAAGAATTTCATAAACTGGTTATGTATGCTCGTGATGGAGAGTCCTTTATGGACTTTTATGATAATTATCTCTATAACAAACGGAAAAATGAAGAGGCGCGATTTCATATTGAAGTGGCAAACATGGCAAGCAAACTTAAGTCAATGGAAACTGTAATGGCATTTGTGGAACCAATGGTAGCCAGAGTTTTCGCTCCAGTTTTTATGAATACCCTGGCTATTACAAGTTTTGAAGAAACGCTGCAAACTGAGACGATTCCAAGCTACGGAATGCTTTCTCGCGGAATGACAGATGTTCAAATTGCTTGGTCTCATTCTGCCCTTATATATACTGAAAAGTTCCTTCCCTTTGTAAAGCTGATAGAATCTAAGACCCCAATAAAAAGCATTAATCCCTTTGGGGCTGAAGATGCAATTCACAATTATGCAAACTTACATGCAATATGGCAGGTATTATGGGAATCTGCAATTCCGTACTTTTCCAGTATGTGCGCGAAGTTATTGCCATTAACTTTAGATGGTATGTACTCGGACCAGCCGTTTTTCGCTGTCTGTTACGAAACCATTCAGGAAAAGGTGCCTTCCTTCACTCAAGATCAAATATTAATGCTTATGTCATATTACTTTATGAGCACGAACAGGGTGCCTTCATATATGGAGTACAATGTCTTAAACTGTTATAAATTATTGGAACGAGAGTACTCTGTTTATCGCCAACATAAGGATGCAATATTGCTTGAAAAGGAACTGTTTATGCAACAAGGTGAAAATCGTGAAACTTTAAAAATTGAAGATACTGATCTGATGTCAGGAAGCCAATTTGAGGAGTTTATCGCGAGATTGTTGCGACAAATGGGTTTTTCCGTTTCTATAACGAAAGCCTCAGGAGATCAAGGTGTCGATCTTATCGCTACCAAATCGAATGTTAAGTATGGGATACAGGCTAAGTGTTATTCTAACAATGTTTCTAATAAAGCTGTACAAGAAGTTGTGGGAGGTTTGGCATATTACGGATTGACTAGTGGCTGGGTTATCACTAATAGCTATTTCACTCAATCAGCTCGAGAATTAGCTGTGGCAAATAAAATTGTGCTTTGGGACCGTGATGTGCTAGAGGAAAAAATGGCACAACTTTAGGATAAAGACCACCCGAAAGGGTGGTCTTTGGCATTATTAATTTAAAACTATTGTCATCTCATTAAAAAGTCGTGTTACGCCTCTCACCTTCTTAAAACCTCTCTTACCTAAAGCCACAGTGCTTCACAGCCATTCCAGCTCTCCTCCCCCCTGCTAATTCCTGGAGCAATTAAACTCGTGCTTCGAACAGAGTAAATACAGAGGATTGGACGGAAAAGATCAGTGTCCAAAAGCAACTAAAGTTCCCAGTTAGTTCAATTGCGGCGTCTCCTGGACTAGCTCGGTAACTGCAGCTTCGGGCGGCCTCGTATCCGTTACGGTGGACGTTTTCCCTGCAGTCTACAAACGAAACTACCGCAACAAATAAATATTTGTTGATAAAAGTTGCATTGTCGAGTTATCATAACAGGAACAAATGCTCCTGTCATGAGGTGCAAGGATGCGGAAACGTGACAGAAGATCACCATTGATTTGGCTGCTGTAAGAAAGAAATGCGCGAGGAAGGCATAAAGGTCTACCTGACGACTAGGGACCACTTGGAGATCCGGCATATGTATAAGATTAATGGAGGCTACCAGGGGCATATCGGGTTTATGTGGGGCTATCTAGGGGCGGAGGTACAGCAGCGGCTGAAGTACTATTTAACACCCGCAAAAATTTTTTCCATTTAGTTATTTGCAATTAGCATTATACATGATAAGATTAGAACAAATCCGGAAGCACCGGTAAATGAGAAGTCCATGGGGACGCGCCCCTGGGCTTTTTTTATTTAGGAAAACAAAGAACCTGTACTTATAGTACAGGTTTTGAAGCCGCTTCCGTTTTAGGCTGAGCGGTTTTTGTATTTATTTTGAGCATCATTTCAATAAGCTCATCACGTTTAACGAGTCTTACCTTGGTCGACTTGGCTAATTTATACGCCTGCTGCGTGTAGTCACTATTTGAGACGACCCATGCCTCAGATGCCCCATAGTGCATGATTGCTGTATGAGCTTCCTGGACAGCCTTCAGACCGACATAATTTGAGTATCGCTTAGCCTGGACGACGATCTTTTTACCATCCTTTGATATCGGCACCAAAATCACCGGCTGTCTTAGTCACCTCTGTCCGGTACCCCTGGGCTTTAAAGAGCTGCCCCAGATATTGTTCGAACTGCCGCCCATCCATCTTGTCGACATCAGCGATCCCGGATCTCCGTAGGCGCTCATTCTTAGCATTTGGACTGCCAATTTAATTGAGAGAGCAATACCGAATGCGGTGCCCATAGCAGTAAATCCAATCGGGAAAGAATTCGTTCCAGCATACGTTAGGAAGAATACAGCTGCTGAAAACGAACCTACAATCTCAATGAACAAGTCACCTTTCCTTCTTTTTCTCCTCTTACGCTTAGGCTCAGCAACCGATTCCATCGGCCACCTCTCTTTAATTTTTAATTATTCTACCCTTTAGCTTAATAAGGTTGCCATTGGCAGTCTCGTTAGTTTCCTTTATTAAGCTCACGTGTCCCGATAGTTTAATAGATCATTTATAATGATCTCTAATAAATCAGGTCATCCCTAGTTTCAATGACTTGTACTTCACAATAAACTCTATACTTATTTAGGACGGTATAAACGTCATCTTGTCCCATAATTTGATTGTTCTCATCAAAATATTGCATTGAGCCACCCAATATATATAAAGTTATAACCTCTTCATTTTCTGTTATAAGGGTATGAATGTCACCTGGCGGCTCATATATAAAGGTTTCCGGTACAGCAACCCTCGCCCTTCGTATCTCCATTTCACCTGAAGCAATCATTTCCTTCGAGAAGCCCGTGCTAACAATGCACGGGCTAATGACATTTATGTTCCAACTCAATGACATTTTATATTCCAACTAGCGACATTTAAACTTACAACTCACACTCTAGATGAAATTGACCTTTAATTATTAATCTTTGTTACAGTATAAGTATGACTATTAATATAAATTGTATCCCCTTCTACAACATTCACAAGAGCTAATTGAAAATTATTCATAAATTCTCTTAGATGAAAAACCTCTAGCTGCACATCAAATGTCTCACTAGTGTGAATATCTTGAATCCTTATCAACTTTCCATAATTCAACTCCTGTTGAGATATAGCTTCTTCTTTGTAAATTTTTTTCGATTTACTCAAATTATCATTACCGAAAATATGTTTATTGTGATAATCAATATATTTTTGAGCAATAGAATGCTTAATTATTAGTTTTTTTTCATTAATTGGATGATTAGAATTTTTGTGGATGATTCGCTTTTCATTAATGAGTATAGTTATTGAGCCACGATCAAACATAGCGTGATGGTTGGGGCAGAGGACAATCATATTTTCAACCACATCTGCTCCCTGATGCAAGCCTCCAAGTGGCCTTATATGATGAACCTCAGACATGAACTGATTATTACCTAATTCCAATCGTTCCCCACAAACCTGGCAAGTATCTTCGTACAATTGCTTTAAATGATTCACAATCGGGGTAATTCTATTTACTTTATTTGTTATTAAAGTAAGTCGTTTAGGGTTCTCAACTCCAATATTTTTTATATCATCAAGTGTTTTATTTATAATTTTTTTTGAATCGGAATAAACCGACTCGGGTTTTATTTTTGAACTATTATAATCAACTATGTTTTCGCTTTCTATTATGAGTGCACTATTACTTGGAAGTTCTATTGAATCATTTATGCTTGGATGCACAATAGTTATTAATTTATTAACATATTCTTCCTTTTTGGGAACAATCCCATCATTTATGTCATCAAAAAAGCTGGCTTGAATGTTTTTAGGTATTATTAGTTTATTTTGTCTTACAGTTAAAAAATCTGTATTTTTCTTAAAGTACTTCTCTAGTACCGAAAATGAGTATGGTTTTAATTTATTTAATATGGAATCTATCCTTTGTTGATCTTGTGAAGAGAGAGTTACTTCACCAATAAAATTTTTAACAAAAGTAACATCTGTAAACGTTAAATACGAGGAAGTATATGTTGTATTTAATAAAGACTGATCAGTTTTATACTTCATTTGACTAGGCATAGGTGATTTGAAGTAACTTGACTGGTAATGACTAGGTATTATAAATAACTCCCTACCGTTTTTAATTTCTGTCTTAATCCCATTTGCAATTGCAATCTTTTTAAATTCTTTGTGCTCATAAGACATTATTACAGAATAAATTTCACTTATCCTCGCACGGTCTTTTTTTCCGCCAGAGTTCCCTTTAAATAAAAAATTACCTATAATTCTTTCGTACATTCAACTTCTCTCCCACTACAATCTTTAGGCTATCGCGGCAGCCTTGTATTTTTTTCAATTGAGCCGTCGTCTCTCATCTATTCACCCAGTTATACTTTACGAACCGCGAACCAGAGTTGGATATAGTTTAGGCCGTCTTTGGCGCCATACATTTCGAACTCTATACCATCCACCTGCTCATAGCCAGCTGTCGGGAGCCATTCGGTGTAAAAACGTTTTTACAGCGTTTCGATCGTCTCTCCGAACTGATCCACTGATGCGGCTCCCATGGGAAGATTGCCCACGTATGCGCGGGAATAGTCACTGTGTACCCGTCCGTATTGCTGACTTCGTCTTTGAAGGCAAACAGCATGTACGGGAATGTATCCGGTCCTGTCTTCCGGTAACTGCATACCGCATGCACGGAATGCAAATCGCCTGCACACGCTTCAAGCCGCTTCACGTCGCCGTTCTCAATGCTCTGCTCCCACAGCTTCGCAGGTGTCTGCGGTACTCCCCACCCCCGTCGACTCGGAATACGCCTTCAATGCCGAACACTTCGAGTGAAAGCTTCCGGAGGTATGTGGTGAAGCGTGCAGCAGAACAACAAAAAAGGAGCGAAACCTCCCCCCTTCTGTTCCCGCATGGCTTTCGGTTGCCGAATCCGACTGTACCAAGCCTTTTCTGTCCAAAGAATGAATAATCCATTGGTGAGATCCTGCGAATAAGCGAGCATTCGTTAGAATACTACATTGTACCGAGGGAGTTTAATCTATTGATATCCTTCAACTAATTGATAAAATCTAATACCACCTTTTTCTGTTTAAAGCTATCAGAATGTCATTTCGCTCTTTGACACGGAATATCTTTGTTCCACTTCCATTTTATTTGCCGTTCCGTTTTAAAAATCGTTACCATCATTACTTTGGTGACTGATTTTTAATTGTAAATAACATTTAGATTTTGCATAGCCCTTATCTTAAAGAAACTTGATACTCTTCACCATTATTAAATTGTATTATCAAGGTATCGTGATTTTTAACGGTTAGATTGTAATTACTGTGATGTAGACTTCTACGTCTAAATGTGTTGTTTTGGGATAATCTTAACTTATCATTTGTACGTCGATATAAAAAGCGAGATTCTTGAATAAAAAATGTAACCATTTCTTGTTTTTCAACTGTAACAAAAGCAATCATATGTAAATCCGATTCATGAAAATCATACATAATAGAATTTGAAAAAACCCAGATGATGGGTAACATTATAAATATACAAAAAAGTGTATAAGCTCCATATATAAATATACTGATGGGTGGTCTAATATTTATTATAATTAGAACAATAATACCTAATACGAATATTGAAATAGTTTTAACTAAGACATCTTCTGTAATCAATCCTATAAAAATATAACGACCGAAAACATAGTTTAAAAGGAATATAATAAGAAGAGTAATAAGATATATCGTAATTACACGGCAAATTTTTTTTAATATCATCTTAACCCCCTTCTTAGATCCATCTATTATATCTGAGGTTTTTTTGAGTGTTTAGTATGATGATGTAAATTAGTTTGTGTATGATACTCCAGTAACAGCCTCATAAGTTTCCTTTATATAACTTTTGTGTCCTGTTAGCTTAAAGATCTGTAGTCATATGAACTTCTACTAACTGGGAACGTCTTCGTACGAAACCAATCGGCCGCTTGCTGCACCAACGGTGATGAATTTCTCGGTGTAACATCATTGATCGAAATCCAGTCATAACCATTAGAGTCTTGTCCTTCGAACTGAACCACGGAACCCCCTATTTTTCCAGAGACAATAATAACTTCATATAAAATCGCAATATGATGCACATACTCAGTAGAGTTATCCTGTAACGTCCATAACACAGAAAAATCACAAACACCAATATTGTTGAGTTCTTCGACTTTGAATCCTGTTTCTTCGTTAAACTCCCTTTTTAAGCCTTCCTCTAAGGACTCCGATACTTCTAGTCGCCCCCCAGGCAAGTCAAATTGTCCGACATAAGGGCCTAAACTTTTTCGAATAACTAGAATTTTCTCGTTAACCATACATATTCCGTAAACCCCTATGTGGCGATAAAACTTTTCCTCCATTGAATTTAATCCCCCTATTTTCGTCGCAGGTATGTGTTGAGCAATCGTGTCCCGTTAGCGCAGCGCTACTAGCTACCTTAGCCCATTCAGTTGCTTGCCTGTCAATTTCAAGTCCCAACTTATCCTTTCCCTTAATATATGACGAAATATCATTAGGGAATTTAGCTGCCAGTTCAACTTTGAGGTCTCCATAACTTTTGGCTACTTTCGAATGTGTTCTTAAATAATCTCGAAAAGCAAGGTGCCGCTGAATTTGTGGATTTCCAATGGCGTAAATGTGTATGTGATGAGTCCGATTAATGCCGCCTTTAGTAAAATAACGTCTTCCATCTATTCCGTTTTCACCTTTTGGCTCATAACCTCGGTTGAGCAGTTTCTCATTATATTCGTCTACTATACAGATATCTTTGACAACAGGCATCAAGTCAATTATTGGCTTAGCACTCAACCCTGGGACAGATGTACTCCCTATATGATGTATTTCAATAATCTCCGAACCAATAATTAACCGAAGGTTTTCTGCCTCTTCCTCAAATTTTAAAACCCCAAAGAGGGTCATAAGAAAGAATCTCTACTTTCCTCATCTTCTTATCCTATCCAATCGCTTCGTCATATGAACTAGCTATATATATAATTCGTTACCCTACCCTTTAGCGTAACGAGGCTGCCATACAAATTCGTGGCAGCCTCGATTATTTCCTTTATTTAACTATCGTGTCCCGTTAGCGGAATATCAGGGTTATAAACCTATGATATGGTTCTCCAGGCATCTGTAACGACAAGTTTTAAAGCCATCCTTACTGGGATGCTGGGAAGGCTTTAATTGACTACACTTTTCGTACCGCAAACCATAATTCGATATAATTGAGGCCGTCTTTCACGCCATAACTCATATTCCTTTCCAACACAACCCTCATCTCGAACTGAAAAACAAATAAATAAAGAGACGGCATTTGCACCGGCTCTTTATTTATCACGATTCATTTATGATGCTCCAACGACAGCCGCCACAATCGGTCCTTCAACATAATCGGGACAGACAGCCTTCACATCTTCGATATCGACGGTGCGGAAATTTTTGCCCTCTTTCTTAACGTATCCGATGCTCTTGTTCTTGATGGCAGTTGCAACTCTTCCAGGCTTAGGAATCCAAATCCATTTCTTGAACCGATTCTTCTCCTTGTCAAACCAGCCAACCAGCATATATGGCATGGAATGAAGCTTACAAAACTCAGTTTCACGAATCGGGATGTTTCTCCAATAATACATGAGGAACCGCTCCGATACAATGTACTTCATCTCTTGCACATCCAAGTCAGGAAAGAACTCGAGTGCTGTAACAATACAGTCTACACCCAACTCGCAATCCAGCACTTTTCTCCTGATTTTCCTTGCTTCCGTGAGGCTCGAAATATCCCCGGTGTTTGTTGTACACTCAATCGTCACCAATTTAGAGTTGATGGAATTGAAGAGCACCGGGTATATCTCTCGCTTTGCGACTTCGTGCGCCCTGTTTGACTTATCACAGTTTTCTTTAAATTCTTCCTCGCTCGTTCTCATAGAGCATTTCCTCCTGTTTTGCTGGGAAGCGCAAAAAACCTCTCAGCATCACAGGTCGGATTACGATGTCCCTGTTAGCCAAGGGGCATCGCATCCCTATGCTTTTTTGTCGTACGCTCTAATATATGCACAAGCTGAATTTATAATGTCTGCTGTTAAAAAATTTCAGCGCTTTTTCATTTCTGGCCCCAATCGCACGAATAGCCTCCGCTTTAACGGAGTTGTAAAATTTGGATTAGAATCTAATGCAAGTCCGTTCTAGGTTTTAAAATGATGGCTCTGTTATCGTTGAATGTTGATTTTCGAGCAAAAGAAAACCACCTCGCGTTAAGGTTGTGATTAAACTATCGTGTCCCGATAGCTTAATGTAGGCTAATAAACTTACATCTTTTGAATTGCCATTTCAATTTGTTTATTAAATTGCGCATTCTTCGAATTGTCTACGGTTCCTTGATGCCAATACAGAATAAGAACATTTTTGTATTCATAAATCCTTGGTATTTGCATATCATACTTTGCTTTTTGATGATTGAAATCATTTAGACCTTCTTGTCGATCTGTTTCTGAATTGAAAATGTATAATGAAATGTACTCTTTATTAACTTCTTTTACATTTGGTCGGAACACAAAAAACCTGTTTGCATTAACGTTATTCAATACCCAATCATTTTTCAGTTCCTCTTTCTGCATTTCAATTCCCTCAGTTTTTAAAGCGTCTGTCACTTTACTCAAAGTAAGATTGTTTTCGTTATCCGTCACGAGTTTCTCTTTATCTTTTACATTCACTTGCTCATTTCCCGTTTGATAAGAAAAACATCCAGTTAGAATGAAGCAGATGGCTATTAGTGTAATCATCATTTTCTTCATAATAATCCCCCCTTTTTATCATTTATCGACGTTCGAATATGAAAAAAGGTTTCCAAAATAAGGTGATGCGATTATGCTAACCGTTAGCCTAACGAGGCTGCCATACAAATTCGGGGCAGCCTCGTTAGTTTTCTTTATTGAGCTATCAGTGTCCCGTTAGTTTAATAAAGTTCTGATAATCAAGTTTGCCGTGATATTAGGGCCGTATAGGTGCTGTTTAGCTGCTGTATAGGTTACTTTCTTCGGTTCTTGCACCTTGGACACCAAGTTCCATTCTTGATATTATTTGGTTTTGCCGGCCATTCGTGACCTCGGCCGCATCTCCAAATCAAATGTGTCTGACTATTAATATAAATTTCTGACAAACACTCCCCTCCACGTTGATGGGCCAGTTCATGCATTTCCTCTATAGTATCCTTTCGGCCTTCAGCACGTTTTTTGGTCGAACATATCTTACACCATCTCCCACTCCTTACATCAGAAGCTGTAGCTTTCCATGTATGACCCTTTTCGCATTGCCAAAGAAGATGCATTTGACTGTTGATATACTCTTTAGATAGACACATACCATTCCGCTGCCGAGCAGTTTCATGAATGTCAGCCATTGTTAGTGGCTGATTGCCAGCACACTTCCCGCACCACTGACCACTAGTAATATCATTTGGTTTAGCTTCCCACTCATGACCAAATTTGCAGCGCCACGGAACTGGGGTCTTGTTATTTATATACGAAGTCGCGAGACACTTACCACCGTGTTTCTTTGCCAAGTCCCTTAGCTTATTCAAAGGTTCTAACCCTTCATAAAACGAACTAAGATTTACCTTATTGGTGACTAAAGGAACATCTAGTAGTTTTAGATGCTCCCTAGTAAATTGGATGAGTTCATCGTCAGAGTGAGAGGCAGTATAGGGGATCGCAATCAATCGAATACCGATCGCAACACACATTGCTTCCTTCTTGCGGTCAACTTCTTGCCGCTCAAGAAATTGACCATAGAATTTATGAAAGTGTTCTAGAAACTGATAATGCTGAATTCCGTGGTACTCGAAGGCTAGCTTCAAATTCTCATTATACCCATCCAATTCATATGGCTTTATGATTTTCTTATTTTTAATGAAAGCTTGTCCGGTTAATTCTTGAATGATGATCCGGCATTTATCCTCTGTCGTAAGTCGGCAGTTTGTGCACCAAGAGCCGTTTTTTATAGAATTCGGCTTGGTAAACCACCGGTGACCATTATGGCATTCCCATTCCAGCTCTGTATGGGCATTCGTATAATCAGTAGAAAGGCATCTGCCTTTCCTTGCTTCAGCCAGTTGCTGCATCTCTTCTATACCTGCTCGAGCACCTATTGCTCTCTGTAGAATGGAACACTTTGAGCACCATTTTCCACTTTTGATAGCCACTGGAGCCCGTTCAAAAACATGACTCTCACTGCACAGCCATTTCAGCTTAGTGCCGGTGTTTAAATAATGCTCGGATAGGCACTTCCCGCCCTTGGCTTGTGCTAGCTCCCTCATTTGATCAATGGTTGATTTTTGACCACCGGCGCAGATTCTACACCAGGAGCTAAACTTGACTTTGGCGGGTACAGCGTCCCATGTATGACGATTAGAACATTCCCATGTGAGTTTAGTTTTGCTGTTGATATATTTATCCGACAGGCAGCGACCGCCTCGTACTCCAGCTAACTTGTGCATGTCTTCTATCGTTTGCTTTTTGGTCATTTTCAGTGTTCCCCGCTTGCTTATGAATTAGCGACTGCAGGCTGTGTAATTGAACTATCGTGTCCCGTTAGTTCAATAAAAGGCACACCAAATTGCGGCACCATCATTTGTAGGCTTTTGACGTTTGCGAATATTCAATACTTGTAAATTTTTTTAACTTTACGTATCTTTCTTTTTTTGGGGAGTATAAGTATACGTTTTTCATCCACTCTCCACTTATAATCAGGATATTCTTTTTTGTAAAATTGTATTGCTATACGAGCAAAGTCGCGGAAAGATTCGTCGTTCCATAGACCAATAATATAGTTTTTGTCTTCTTTTTTTAAGTAGGTGTTGTTATTACCGGTATCAATGATATCTCTTAAATAAGGATCGAGCTTGATTCTGTTATCTTTGTCACTGTGACCATGAGGAATTGATGGGAAGTAGTCTCTATCAGCCTGATGAAATACCCACTTAGACTTGATTACCTTACTTGGGGCATCCGTTATAAAATCAAGCTTGTCTTCATCTCTATTTTCCCCTCCAGGTGTGGGAAGAGTTCTATCACTAACACAATCGTTGCTATCCTGATTAGTATTTTGATTAGTTATTTTCTCTCTTTTTTCCTCTGAAGGAAAGTCGCGTTTCTTCATTTGCTCTAGTAATTCTTTAAGTTCTTCACCTTCATCATTATCAAACAAGTTACAGATCAGCTTATACCCTCTAACCATTTGAAAAAGCTCTGCGTGCAATGTACTGAGAGGATGAATCATATTTTTAAGTTCAACCAACCTCTCTAAGTACTCCCAATTAGATAGCCACCCCGATTGCATAGCAGTATTTGTGAAATCAAGGAAATCTTTCGCGGCATCCCTATTTAGATACATTTGTTGCCCCCCATATCGCAGATGTGAAAAACAAATTTGTTTTATCCCGATAATTTATATATTTTGCCTTTAATACTAAGTAGTATAGCGCTAAACGGCCCGTTAGCTTAATGCCTACGGCAAGTCTACAACTTTATTTTTACTGAACACTTCACACATGCTCCTGTACTGGTTCAACAGCTCATAGAACTTGATGTTATAAATGACAAGAACTTTATCCCATACTCGAGAACAACGACCTTGGCGATGATTTTTCTATAGTCAATATATTATTGATGTGACGAGGATTCTGGTGGATAACCGAGTATTCGCCCTTCTATCTCATGACGTGTATAGTCATGCAAATCCGGACGTTCATGATCACTAACTCCGGTGATTCACCATATCAACGGCAGCGTAGTTTGGGCCCAATTTTAATGTCGATTCTCATGCGGTTGGGCTGAATAAGTATAGGGTAAGTGGTCAAAACTGGTTCCTAAAGATGGAGGTGTATAATGAAACGCAAAAACATTTGGTCTACTGAGGATGATAAACAATTAACAGAGATAGTTTTTAGATATCTTAGAAATAGAAGCACGCAGCTTAAGGCCTTTGAAGAGGCAGCAGAGTTACTTGGCCGGACTAAGGCTGCTTGCGGATTTCGATGGAATAGTTTCTTAAGAACACAGCATGCTGAAACGCTCGTGACGCTAATAGGTGACACGAAAGGAAGACGTAGAACTAAACCAGTAGCCGCATACCTGCACTGTGATACCAATACTGAAGGTGACAACAAGCCACTTACTAAAGTCTTTACTTATATTAAAGAACTTGAGCAAACGATTGCAAATCAACAGAAAGAGATAGAGCATCTTCGCAATCAGGTGAAGCACGATGGCGACCGGTATATCGCTAGCGAGGATTTACAGACCCTGATGAAAATCATTACTCAAGCCCGAAGGAATGGCTATCTAAATCAAGCGAATTAACAAGAGGACCATGCTGCGACATGGTCCTCTTACATGACTTATTAGAGATTCCCACTTTTACGTCCTATTAATGATTTTGTCTTACTTGAGTTATGCGTAATTTAATAGAATTCGAGCTTTGCCAAGATATCCAACAAAATTTTCTGTTCTCAAGAACTTGATGTCATAAATGACAAGAACTTTATCCCATTCCCGATAGGCCTCGGCATGCAACAATTCTATGCTTAACCGTTACTAGTCCATCATCCTTATTCTCGAGAAGAAATCGATTATGATCCTTACGGGACTGCATACTTGAAGAACCGAGTAACCAATAAACATGGTTGGTTTATCACGAATAAGGTCATATATCTAATTTAAGCCGAGCATTATAAGTAGTTTCTCACTGTGAAATCGTTTTATGAAGTTTTGCCTAATTTTAAATGGGAAACACTTTGTCCCCCATTACTTACGGCTCAGCTAAAATTATAACGAAAGCTCACAATCATTTGTAAGCCAATCAAGCAAAAACTCTTGCAATTCAGCAAGACCTATAAAATGTTCATTCTCATCAGGACACAATCTGATGTAGGTAAGTGAGTGCTTATTGATTTTAGTCTCGTTACCCCCAAATCCGGCAAAAAGACAGCAAACCCTGTCAACGACTGTTTTTCTGCTGCTTGTGTGCTGAATGGATAAATAAGAGTTTAGCTGTGTAAAGGGTTTAATAGGAATACCAGGTCGGAACAAGTACCGGAAACTAGAAAGTTTTGCGTCGAAGACGATACTGTTTTTACTGTATTCGCTTCCGTCTGATGTTTTATGATGATAATCAATCCGGATGTCTGGCCACCGATGCTCACTCATGGAATAGAACCCATCACTATCTACAGTGTCATCAGGTGAATAAGGCAGCAGCTTGCCATAATGAACATGCAGTTCCCCCACTTCATTTTCCAATATAAAGCGAGATCCCTCTGGAATACCTTGGTTTAAAAAGCTCGAAATATGGTCCGGGAAACCTACACGAGGTCTAAATCCAATTTCTTTAAGTGATTTCATTACTTGCAGCAAGGAATAATATTCATAAATACGCCAGGTCGGCCATGGTATGGCTTTATACTGCCTCGCATCGCCTTCTTGCTTCTTAATCTGCTGCCCTATGCTATATAGTTCATCCAGAAGGTGATAGTAACGATTCTTAAGAATTGGTTTATTCTCTGTCGTTCGAACTTTGTTAAAAGAGTTGGAGCTGAGCAGAAATCCAAAGGAACCAGCTATCCCCTTTATCTCGTGATCCCATTTTTTCAATGACCCTAGCCACTTCTGTAATTTCTCAATCTGAACCCGGGAAGTATGGAATAAACTGCTTTCTCCTTTTTTAAAACCCTCCGGGACATCACGAAGTTGTTTGATTTCATCAAGCTTCCTTATCGATGCATTCATTCTTGCCTTATGATTCTGGATTTCCTTTTCAGTGCTCTCCATGTCTTCACGAATTTGAATCAAGATAACCAACAAGTCGTTCTTCCAATGCTGAATAACCGACTTCATCCATTGGTTCTGAGGATTGTCCGAATGCAATTGCTTACGCCGGTTAAGATAATATAATTGTGGGTTCGTTCCCTGATTTAGTTTAGCCCCCGTGGCGTTGTTCCATCGTTCTGCTTTTGAATCCTGAATACCAAGCCGCGATGACACAACGTGCACTGTTCTTATCTCTTTATACCAATATTTCCTGATGTACTCAATGCACGCCATAATGGACTGTTTATTCGTTTGTAGCCAGCGTGCATAGTCGTGATACCATTTTGAAGGTGAAGTATCCAAATGATCCTCAGAGAAGGTCCGCTGACTCATTACGAGCTCACTACAGATGCCTGAAACTTCATTTTCCAATAGCTGATGTATCCGTGTAACTTGTCCGAGTGTAAGGTTATTTGGCAGACATTGAATGCCCGAAAAATACGTTCTACCGTCCACTGTTACTTTAATGGTGTAATATCCCATCCTCCAAGGATATTCTGTGGAGTCTGATGTTTGAGATGATTCTCGTGAAAAAATGACTTTAACTTGGCCAGGCGGTGAAGCTAAAAATATGATTGGTTGCTGATCGCCGTCCTCGTTAAAACGAGTAGTTTCGATCTGAACGGTAGCTTCCAATTGATTAATCTCATTAATTAAATAGTAGTCAAAGCCAATCGGCACCATCTCACGTACCTCTGGCAGCGCATTGCGATCCACTTCCGTTTCGTGGTCCCAAAATGTACGCAACTCACGCCGATCCCGATAATCCGAACCAAACACTAAATCAACGCGAAACGGTAAGGTGTCCCTATAATACGTAGCCATTACGCGTCAACTCTTTTGCTTTTTGTGTAAGATACTTACTGGAGAACTCGAAATCCCACTCTTCATCACGGAACATTGACACTAGATCCCCTTCTTGATATGTGCCTTTGTGGAAATCATACGTACCTATAAGCGATTCAATCTGTTCACGATGACCACGTATCTTTGTTAAGATCCGCTGCTTCACCTGGTAATCTAGAGCTCTTGTACGGCTTAGCAATGGCGCCCCTTTGTCATCGGTAGGGATATTGTCCAGATATTCGCTGATTCCCATCACAATTCGGAAAGATACTCCTGTTTGGGCATCAATATTACTGATACTCTCGTTCAATTTATCAAATAAGTCTAATTCTTCAGCTAATAGGCTTCTAATCCCATTTGATGACCTCGTCCACTGATTCCGATAAACATCACTTTTAATTTTGAAGTCTTTCGTCCATTTCGGCGCTTCTCCAATATAAGTTGTCTCTTTCACTTCGCGAAACTCTTTCTTCTGAAGGTGAATCACATTCGCACGGTCGAGTAGCCGTTTACTAAAATCCTTTGTTGTTTCGTCAAAATTAGCCGTCCCGACAAACAACACATTTTTTCCAACCTTGATACGATTAGGCAGCGAGCGATCGCGGCAAATCGAGTTCTCACTAAACAAAGTAAGGTATCGGTCTTCCTCGCCCATTTCGAGTAAGGAAATAAATGGGCTGAAGTAGTGTTCTACTTGGCCCAGATTCATTTCATCGAAGATTACCATAAACATACGGTCTTCGTTTTGAGCTGCTTTATTTAAAAAAGAAACTAGGCCGGTTTCTGATTCAGTATATATTCCAAGTTGTTGATTAAGATACCCAAGTATATCTGCCGGTTCAGTATAGGCAGGGCTAACTGGAACAATCAATATATCATCGTTTGACTTTAACCCTAAGGCATTGGCATATAAGGTTGCAAGACGTGTCTTTCCTGTTCCAGACATCCCACCAAGAATCGTTAAAAAGCCTGTCTTAAGTGCAATATGGAAATTGTAGAGGTCAGCCTCAACATAAGCCAAATCCCCTTTATCTGCTAGATAGCGAAGCTGGTTTAAGAATTCGTACTCATTCATGTTTGTACCGGATTCAGATGCGCGCTGGATCACTTCCGCTACTTCTTGGTTTATTACCTCTTCGATGACAGGTTGAGCGGAAACTTGAGATGACGCTGATGTCTCGATAACTACTGGTCTATTAATGCTGACTCCATTACTATCAAATAAATCACGCAATTCAGCTGCATAAACGTCCGGGATGAATGCTAGGTCACGATATATACCTTTCGTACGTTGATTCCAATCCTCTGGAAGTTGTATCTTTTTCACTTCATCTGGCATTTTACAGTAATATGTTGTACGTATGTTTGCAGAAGTGAGCATATCACTGTGAGGGATATGGTAAAGGTATCGATCACACACTAGAAACTCAGGAGTTTCCATTAAATTTGGGTAATCCAATAATCGGAAAGGTTTCAGGTCTGCTAAATGCGATTCAAATCGAATGGAAGATAAGTCTCTATCAACCCGTGGTACCGGAACATAGTGATCCGATTCAAGTGTGTCTCCAACCCAAACGAAGTCGAAGTTATAATGATACAGATCCGAACTGTTATTTCGCTCTTTGATCTTTGGTTTGAACAGAATCAATTTATTTTCAAGATGTTCATACAAGTGCTGTATTTTATTCTCTGTTTCATAATATTTTATTGACCGTAAGAAGGCCTGATTTCGATTGTCAAAGGTAATATAGATATCTTTTGGATCCTTATGAATAACGTTGGTCAATAACTTCGGTTCGGCAGAAATAGCTTGTATGTAAATGTTTATTAAGCCTGGAATATTATTTTCTGTAATGGCCTCTCTCGTTTGTCCTAAGCCTGGTATTCGCGCATCATAGGGATCTGCTAGCTTGCCAAGTAATATACAGTTGCTAATATCTCTAATATCGATCGGTGAGTTAATCGCCATTCTAATTCTCCTCCAACATAAAATTAATGATTTCTGCTATGTGCCTCATTTCCTCGTATCCCGTAACTTCTCTGTACTCTGCTCCAAACCTATTCATAAGTCCTACAAACTGAAACCAGTCATCAGTAGAGATGAAGTTGTTTCGAAGAACGAAAAAGCATGTATTTTTATACCTCTGATCCCATAATCGTTTTGAACCTATACTTGTAAGCGCATCTCTAGCAACCCCCTGGATATTAAAGAAAGTAGTAACGATACTGCTCGGATCATCCGTGACAATAAGGTAGTGACGGTCTTCAGGCTTAATTTCCCTCATATAGCGTTGAATACTATCTCTCCAATAGGATGCAGAATCATATTTCACCTTTATTTGTTCCAATTCGTTATTGGCTGCTTGATAAGCAGTTGTTGCCACCTCATTCTGACTCATCAACACCTCGAGTTGTTGCCTCAGTTGCGCTGCTTCTTTCTCGATCAACTCTAATTCACGTATTCGAGCATGGAGATTTTGATTCTCGCGAGCCTGTCCTTCAATTGTGGCTTTATTCTGTACGAAGTCCTTTTCCAAATCTGCATACTTCTTTGAATGGTAATCTCTAATAACTGCATCACATAGGCGTTTGTATTCGGGATTCTTGTAACGCTCGTCAGTTATAAGAAAAGAAAATAAAAGTTGGTATCGTTCCTTTTTCTTAGTTTTCAGTAACTCCGAAAGCAGCTCATCTTCATCATTGCAGAACTTAGTATCTTGAATTCCTAATACATCGCTCTGTATTACTGGTATTAAATCCTCAAAAGTTTCCCTACCTACAAGCTTGTCTAGCTTATTCAACACCGGCTCCGTGTCAACTAGTGCTTCCAAGGGGCTGAGCTCATTTGGTGCTGCAAGTAATTTAGGCAACAGTTCGATGTACTGATCTTCAAACATTGTATAGAACATACTGATTTGCTGATAAGGCCTTATTCTTGATTCCGCTTTCATTTTTAGAATTAGGTCATCTACAGATTCAGAAACAAGGTCCGGGTATTTGCCGATCAGATCTGCCCCAGATTTCTTGAAGAGTTCGTGTATGTGCATTTTTAAATGCTTCGAGCGGCGACCATTATTACTGAAACCTCGTGTAAGTACACCAACTACCTGCGTTTTAAGAACATTTGGGGTTCTCAAGTCTCGTGGAAATCCGGGAATTAACCTGGACAGCGGAAGATAATCTTTTGATCGTAATGTTCCAAGAAACCAGCTAAGCTCATCCAAAACAGCCCCTCCTATATTGAGTGAATTTCACTACTATTTTACCACATACTGGGCACATGGTAGCACTTATTTGAGCAGAACCCTCATAGAAACAACTTCTGATCGCGTAGTAGCCCCTTCTTCAGGAATGAGCTCAAGTTTTGTCAAAATCGGAAATGGGATAAGTTCTTGTCATTCAAATTTGGCTAGAACTTTATCCCATAAAACAAATAACAAAGATTTTCGCGACAGATAATATAAAGTTGTGTCACCCGACAACACCGAGTACCGTAATTTCCTTACGCGTCCATTTTCGTATAATTAAAGAACTATTAGCTGGTTTTAGTTGATTAATAAAATTAATGCGACAAAAACAAAAAATCCCCAACAATACGATTTACCCAGACAGCGAAAAAGTCTGGTTGCTCTGATTCAAAAGTCCATTTACCGTCTTTAGAACGAAACATAAAACGACTGAGATACCATAACTTTGCAGGAAAAATTATTAATAACTCCAAATACAATACAAAGAATTTCCTCCATCATATAGACGCCACATTTTTGATCTAACATGAATCACCGATAACAGTGCTTCAAATTTTCTATCCCGTTGATAATACTCATTTATCATAAAACGAGCGGAATCATAGGAACTATACTGCCCTTTAGTTCAATAAAGGCTGCTGATCATTTGGATCTGTAGCCCTCAATGTGTTTTTAAGCTATCGTTCCCAGTTAGCGTAATGAACTGCTATCGAATGAGGAGGGGGTGCTTTCTCTTCAAGTTGCAGCTCACCATTTTAAAGGAAACTGCCAATCGCCTCGCGAATACCATAAATAATTAATACCAAACCAGTATATATAGGAGAAGTCCGAAAAATGTACGATTCAACCTTTAAGCAACTACGAATGAAATATGCTTATAACCTTGCATCTCAAATCAGTGAAGTAATTAATTCTGAAGATTGGGATGAACGACTGCAAAAAATATTATGGCCGCATTCGGTTGAGCCTGATAATTATTTTTCTGAACTAATAACTGAAAATATCGAGAAGGTAAATGAACCGACAAAAGAAACATTACTCCATGTACTTATCAGGGATATTTTTAACATGGAGATTGGTGCAAGATTGTATCATTTTAACGATGAAATTTACAGTGAAGACACTGATTTTGTTGAAGAATTTCTTGAAGAAAACTTCATCAATATATTGCAATTCTACAATGTTGCAATACCTGACTACCATGAAATTCTTGAAAGGATAAATAATGATTATGAAAACGATTCAATCAATGAGGATGAATATGAGAAGAAAATCAAAGAATTTGCAGAAGAGTTATCTAGTTTGATCGATCTAGTTGAGGATAATATTGTAAATGAAACATTTTATTTGCTGTATTATGATAAACCCTTCCTCTTTGAATTTAACAACATTCTGTCATCGTATGTAGAAGAACAAATTGGAGTAGTTGCACGTTGCAGTTTACCCGAATGGCTTAAAAGGGCGGTTATCTTTAGAGATTACGGCAAATGTCAGGAATGTGGATGGGACTTATCAGGAGCATACAGAAGATTGGAAGATCGTGAGAGGCATCTTGATCACATGATTCCATTAATAAAAGGTGGAACAAATGATCCAACAAACTTTCAACTTTTATGTTCAGTTTGTAATTTAGAAGATAAAACAGAGGTAATAAAACCTGAGTACCGTATTCAAACTCATTGGTGATCCCCATTAATATCTTCTGGAGCCAAATACCGAAATCCTAACGCAACCAGCATATTGACCAACATCGTGAATGTTGGTCAAAAGAACACTACGATGATAACGACCACTCAATAGAGAGTGGTCGTTTAGCATTGTTAGCAATAATTACGCTAATCTGCCCGTTAGTTCGAATAAAGGCTGCAGATTCAATTTAATCTGCAGCCTTCACTATGCTATTAAGTTATCGTCTCCCGTTAGAATTCCTGTAGAGCGTTAATTTTGTGCATTGCACAAAAACGAGCGACTCCGGTACGATGTATTAGTCACGGGTGAGAGTCCTAGTACTGAATTATCACAATCTAGCTCCAAAAGTAGCTACAACATTTAATTCCTCTGTTTCAGAGGACCTTATCGTACATAATTTTGATGTAACGATCTTCATGATTAGCCATATATGTACACTTTAATTCAGTACATCATGTAACTTTCACATTGCAGCATGAAAATTCCCTTTAATCCTAGTCGCTTCAAACCTTTCAATTGAAGTCCTATTATTCTGATAGAAGTAAACAGATCCTTCGTAACCTACAAGCGCCTTATCATCACGCTGCTGGCCTTCAAAATAAAAGATACGATCGGAGTCTAAGCCGATACATGTTTGTACTCCATTTTCGTCTTTAATGAGCTTTGCTTTACAGATAAATCGCGCCGTTCCAATCATCGCTCATGCTCCTTTTAATATGTACTGTTATAGGCATAACTTTAACTTTAAAAGTTCAATCTTAACATATAAAAGTTATAAGTAAAGCCTGCTTTTGGGGCCAGAGTTAACGTCCTGTTCACTATATATGCGATTCAGGATTGGCGGCGGGATACGCTTTACTTCGATGATGCCAAATAACCCATGCTATTAGCGTGGTGAACCGATAAGTACCTTTTGTTTAACTCTACCTGAATTATGTGCTGGTTGACCCTTACCAGAATTTTATCTGTACCGTGATTCAGTGATAGCAAGTACATATCCATCATCAGTTCCTAGCCATGCACCCGTTTGAATGCTGTAGTATCCTTCAACATTAGCGTAGAAAGCTTTCTGAATTTCATTTTCAGCAGATTCCAACTCGATACCCGGTAGCCCCATATAAGCAAGATTTTCTTTCATTTTGTCGCCGGTATTGAATTCGTCCTTGGTCAGGTTTACACGAATACGGTGTGCTTTACCTTCCAGGAACATGATTTCAACTTTTCCGTTTTTGTAATAATTCATCTTGCCTTTAATTTTGATACCCTCGTCCAATAGGCCCCAATTCACAGATTCTGTTTCAGCAGGAGCCCCTAGAACTGTGTTAACTTCTTTCTCAGTTTTGCGGGCATGCTTGTTCAGGTCAATGACCGCTTTTGCCGCCAATGCTGCTTGTTCTGCTTTCTTCTTAGCTTCAGCTTCAGCCTTAGCTTTTGCTTCAGCGGCCGCCTTTGCCTTAGCCTCATTTTCAGCTTTCTTCTTAGCTTCTTCATCAGCTTTTGCTTTGTCAGCATCTTCGGTACTTTTTTCAGCAGACGCAGTTTCTACAACTGGTGCAGGATCAGCAGATAATTCAACCTTGTCGGGTTCACCACCGGACTTAGTTACAGCTGCCAAGAACAAGAAACCCACGGCTGCTACTACAGCTTTTTTCCGAGTTAGCTTCTTTGATAGGGTGGTACGAAACTGTTCATTGAAAATAGCAATAGCAAATAAAATAAATGCAAGTGAGGATAATGCTGTTAGTGCTGCCATGATGAAATTTCCCCTTTTTTTGATGTTTAATTGTCAAAGAATTATGTAAGTTGGTATTGCTTGGTCAGGCTTATGATTTCTTGTTCCCCTCCTTGATATAATTTTCGTGCATTTCTACTTTGCTTGGGCATGTCCAGCTCGATGGCAGTTTTTCACTTCACTACGCACCTGCAATTACAGCAATTCCAAGAAGAAAACAAAGAGCTGTAACGGCATATCCTCGGACCCGATACTGTACACGAACCTTCCGGGCAACCTTTAACGTTTTCGCAAGCATGAAAATGCCCAACGTAATGAATAGGCTGCCTGTTAATGTCTGCAAGGTTTTTCCCGGATCCTCTGCGAACCGGCTTATTATGACAAACAGTACAACCGACATTGCGCCACCAGCGAATCCCAGTACAAATTTACGGTTCATTCTTCCTCCTCTGGCTTCGTAACGCCAGCGAACGCGCGTCCATTGGATTCCAACCAAAGAATGAATTCATTTAAGAACGCATCAGGATTATCTGCAGCGTTGAGCTGAATACTACCTTCGATATGCAGCCATTCCCCCGGGGAACTGCTCTCCTGGGTTTTGGTTGCCTTATCAATATCTTCAAACGACAAAAATACGTTGCCGGCGGCCGTGCGAACATGTAACCGATGGATATCCTCGAGGTAGTTCTCAGCTATGCCGGTTATTTCATCCCCATCCTTCATCGTTAGCTGCACCATCCAACGACTGGCTGCAGCAACTTCGAGCCACGTTTTAAGCTCCATCCTTTTCCTCCTTGAAATTCCATAAAATCAATGCAGCTTCCTGGGGGGTCAATTTGATCTGCTCGTGCTGCGATAACACTTCAGCAATCTTCTTAGGATCTAAGCCGGCCCGCTGCATTGCCAGTATCATATGGCCCAGGTCGCACTCCCAATTCCAAACATCATGGCTGGGTAAATCCAGAGGCGGAGTCGGCAGTGCTTGCCGTTCCAGGTCCTCGCGCGCTCGCTCAAATGCTTTACGTTCCCGTTCGTTTCTAGGTTCAGGTCCGATCATCTTTAAACTCGCCCCTTTCGTCATTCCTCGTCATCTACCGAACAACTTTCCAAACATCCATTACTTTTATCGGAACAGTTTAATAGGTGAAATCGCCTTTGTTTTAGCGTTACTGTTGCCCAATTGTCCAAAAGTGTTGTTTCCCCACATCCACAGAGAACCGTTCTTATCAATTTAACAGCTATGATTACTGCCTGCGCTCACAGCATTCGGACTGTTCACTTGCCTTTAGCCATTTAGTAAAACCGGCAGCGCGATCTCTGATCTGCTGCCGGCTTGTTGTATTAAACTTCTTTTAGTTCATTTATTTTAGTCTTATTCACCTACCATACCGTCAACATCACGATCATCCATATATTTGTACAGCCAGTGGTCACTCGTTATTGGCATACTATAACCGGCTGCCTTTGCTTCTTTAATCGTTACCTTTCCGTTTCCGTTTGTATCGACACTAGAAAGATCCTCTGAACTTGTTGAATCAGAAGAATCATTGCCCGTTAATCCGAGTGATGCGTTTACTTCATCCGGGTTCACATTATCAAATGTATCAACAATTACGTTACCCTTTAACGAATAGGTATACTGATATTTTGAAGGAATCTGAGTTTCTGTATTCGGGTATGTAATAATTGATTCGAAATCAGTAGCTCCGCCTGCTTTGCGTATCGCATCTTCCATATATGCTTGATCACCGTGTCGGTTGAGTGTACTATCTTGAGGGGTGATATTATAAGCATTTGATACCCCTCCGAGAGAATCGGCAATGACATGTCCTTCATCTAATAGATCGCTTTCGACACCAGGGACTTTCGCCTCATCAGAGCAATATCTACCAGACGATGATGACTCGTTAGTGTCATCTTGTAGAATGATTTCATCAGCAATGACACGCACTAGTTGCCCGTGTTCGTTTGTAAATGCCCAGTATTCACGGTCCCCGTAACCAACATCCACAACGACATTAGGTTCACGATGCCCAGACAAATCACAACCATCCACTTCAATACGTTTGTATCCTGAGAATAGTTCGTTATTTGATTGGGCTGGTGCTTTCTCGGCTACCGGTTCGTCAACAACCATCTGGGTAGTTTCTTCAGGTTCTTTATTAACTGTGGTTACTTCTTGTTGAGCACCTTCTGTATTTGTATTAGGTAAATTTTCTGCATTCGTACAACCAACCATCAAGATGATTATTAACAGTAAGACTAAATAGTTCATTTTCTTTTTCATTTAGGACTCTCCTATAATAGTTTCATACCTGTTCATGTTCTATTATCTTACCATAAAAGACTATTATCACATTAAATTATCCTGCCCTTTCGCTTAATAGAAAAGAAGCAGCTGCGGACCGCATGCTGCTTCTTGGAGTATTGAACTAAAGTTTCCCGTTAGCTTAATCCACTAACCTGTATTGATTGCTATGCACTATATCTTCAACCACAAGTTTAATGTTATCAACGCTATTGTGACTTGTATCTAGAAGATGGTATCTAATCCTGACTTCTTAAACTCATCCATCAAAATATGACACCGTTCTCCCATTCGATGCTCTGGTATTCTAAGTTGGTCTCTGCTTATAAGGGTTTCGGGGTCAACTCACAATACCGTATAAACAACATTTACGGATAACTCCCTTAGCCTATTTCTCAGCCAATAAGCTTCTTCTGGGAAAGTGACATAATCAACTACTACATCAATTCCTTTGGAAACAAAATTGCGTGTTAAGCTCAATATATTATCCCAAATGAGGGATAGCTCCAACTTACTCTCCCAAGGCTTCTGACGCCCGTTAACATGCATATGACTCACGTAATCCCCCGAAATGTATGCACTATTTTTCAAGGTACGAACCAGTGCCCTTGAAGTTGTTGATTTCCCAACTCCAGCTGGTCCCGACAAAATGTAAACAGTTTGCATTTTGGTTCCTTTCTTCAGATAAGACTTTTATATTTTCTATGACTGAAGATACTACCCCTTACTTGAATTAGTGGCTGCTGATCAATCGGACCAGGAGCCTTCACTGTGTTATTGCGCTAACGTGTCCCGTTAGTTCAGTAAACTTATTATTTTCTTACGGGTATTCCATATTCTTCAGGGTGTGTAAAAATATCTTGATACTCCAAGGTGCTAACAACAGTAATCTCTTTATTGATGTTGATAAAATGGCTATTAGCTCACTCCTCCGGTCTCGTTAATGATTTATTCTCAAGAGATTCTATTTTATATTCGAGCGTTTTCACATATTCAAGTAATTGATTTATTAAGCCCTTACTAATGTAACCTGGCGAAGAAAGTTCAACCTTAACTCTCTTTTCGAAGATAGAACTATGATTGTCATCTGGAATTTTTCTTTTTAATGTTAAACGTTCACATAAGGTCTTACATTCGGACCACACTTCGATAGTTTTGTGCAACATCATGATGTAAAAGTAATGTTCGGAATTCTGTGTAAAAGGAAAGTTATAGTATTGACGGTGCCTAATAATATTGAGCTCGTATGCCGCAATATTCTTTTCAACTTGCTGTATTATTTCCATCATTAGCAACCACTCACTTCACTAGAATTTTGAATTAATGACCTTACTTTCTCGATACTGTTCCTTGTAAAAAAATTTGTCTTTCTACCTGCCTTGTCTTCAACAACCTTAGAAGGCACAAGAACCCCATTGTTCATCCACTGTTTAGCCTTCTTTTCCCCGACATGTAATATCTTAAGCACATCTGTGAGCGTATATCCTTCTTGGACTTGCTGTTCTTGCTTCATGATACTTATGCATCTCTCAAGTTCATTTATTTTATATATATTTTCAGCCAATGAATCAAATTTGTAATAGTATGGACGGAGAATGCCACCTAACGTAAACTTCAGTATTTTCACAATTGACAAACCATTTACTGAATACTTTATTAATGCTTCGTGCAGTTTCAGACCATTCGCTTTTTTTCTTGTATATCTCCCCCGGGATTTATTCAATAGATCTAAGACCTCATATCGAGAGAGCCTCTCATATCTCCCGGAACCGATATTGTATGTCTTTAGTAATCCCCCCTTAATAAGTTGTGTTATGGAGCCCCTTTGGATACCAAGTATTAAAGCAGCTTCACCTCTTGTAATGTAGCTGCCCCAATTATGAACAATGTTGTTAAAAGAATCTCTGTTGACTTGGTATCTTTTCCTTTTTTGTTGCTTAAAAGTATTTAGTTCAATGAGTTTGTCATTAGCGAGTTGTTCAATCTTCTCATAACTCATACCGATGGTTGTTCTAATTTCGTCCTTGGAAATGAATTTCCTTTGCTCAAGTAATTCTGGCTTTTTCTTGAAAATTGAAAAATCTGCTCGAACCACACCCTGGTCGGCCTTATTAACCCAGTAAGACTCATATGCTTTGGATATATCAATATATCCATCAAGTTCAAACAATCTTTCGAAGGAAGCTTTTCGTCTGTACATAACCTTAGTTGTAGTATTTTCAAGGAAAGCATCCAATACTGTTACAAATTGGTTAGGGAAATTTTGATACATCCAATAAGCTGTGTTATATGCGTAGTATTGGTCTTTGTTTTGCCTAGTACCCTTTGAAGAGTTATTAAAGATCTTAAGCTTACCAGGGGTGCCTAAGTAGCATTCTCCCCCGTCCAGGAGATGGTAACTATGAAGAATCAAGTTCATGAAGTGTTTCAAGTTAAGATTGAATGGGAATGAAGGGGGTTCTACACCAAAGACTGAAATATACAATTTCGACTGAGCTACCAAGCAATCTAAATTTGTTTCAACTAAGTAGACAGCGTTGTGTAATATGAAGCCGCAATTGCAAGTACCTGCAATCAATGCTTCTAACTTGACCCAAGTCCCACAACCTTGGCAACAATCCACCAATTGAATTTTATGCTCCATACAAAGGTTAAGTGGTATAAGACACCACGAATGCTTATGAAATGATTGTTTACGGATACAGAGAGGACAGTACTTAACCTTATTTTTAAGAATTAACCTATGATAGAACTCACCAAGAAGTTCTTGCAGTTGAAGATGTGATGTCTTGTATAGAACCTCCGCATTTATCCCCGACATTTTGCTTATTAGTTCTATTTTTTGACTGGAAATCTCATTGTTTTTTAGTTTAGGAACAGTTATCTCTATGAATGCTGCTAATGTAGAAATGGAGGGATAATGATTGGCATTACTTAAGCGATACAAGTAGCTTCCTAAGCTTTCACAATGTTTTAGTGGGATGCGATTTCTAAACATGTTTCCCCACCCGCTTTCTTTGTCTCCTAGTTCTTCTTCGAACCCTAAACTTCAATTTATTAAAAATTTTATAATAAGCATCTAACTTATCCGGATCTAAATCATCGAAAGTGTCCAACAAATATGCTGGGACGATCCCTCTACCCTCCACGAGAAGTAAGATAAATCTCGTTGACTTTGGATCAAAATATACGGTAATTGGCCACTCATCATCCACCTGAAACCATTGCTCCTTAACAGCAATTTGGCAGGAATACAAACAGTTATTAAAGTAGATCCCAACTTGTCGAACATTAGCTTGCCCGATGGAAAAAGCAATTGGCAGCATACAGAACCTCATTTCTATTAGAATATGAATCTAGTATAATTCTGTACAAAAATCTTAAATTTAATACATATTTATATCAAATTAAAATTTTGATAACAATCAACCTATGTTTAGTGCGATATGCATTGTCTACACTTCAGTTAAGAGGTGTGGATATGGCCAACCAGTTACTGAAACTTATTGGAATCAGAATTCGTGAACTCCGCAAAGAACGTGGCTTGTCACAAGAGCAATTAGGAGAGAAGGCGGGCTTTCACTTCTCTTATATCGGTGGAATCGAGCGGGCGGAAAAGAATATCTCGATTTTAAATCTCGCTAAGATTGCTTCCGCGTTAGGAGTACATATCGGGGAAATATTCGTATACATCCAATCTGGGCACGATGTAAACACGGATAAAGAGGCTGAACTTGAAGAGATTCTTCAAATCCTATTAGGACAAGATATAAAGGGGCTGCGTAAGGCAAAAACCATTCTGAAAGAACTGTATGAATAACAAAAAGCAGTTGAGGAAGGTTCCTCGACTGCTTTTTATTTCACCTTGGTAAATGCAATTTTATCTACTCTCAAGTCTTCCTTAAAATCTGATGAATAAACAAGGAAATAGGCCGGGCTAGCTTTTGCTAGGCTTCTCATTCTCCAAAGCCACTTGCAAATCAAAAACCTTTCCATGAAAGGGATTAACAACCTTCGGCCTCGTTTCAAATGACAGCAAACTAAATCCATATTCCAAATCACTTTCTTCCAGTTTATCCTTCCCTGATCTTAGCGCAGATATGAGAGAATGGTGAAGAAGATGATACAATGTTCGGGGGATACCTAGTGTTGCGTAGAAGATTTTCTTCGCAAGTAAAGGATCATATAGATGTGACCTCTCAGCAAGTGGCAATTCTTTATCCATACTCTTTAGAAACACCCTAAACTCTTTTATCTGGTCGACAGTTGAATAATTAAATCCAACAAATGAAGGCTTGTATGGAAATCGCTCGTCGAGCTGACGGTTTGACGCAAAAATTCGCTTTGCATCTTCCTTGATGCCACCGAAAATAATAGGTATATTGATGTCATTCAATAGTTGCTTTAACCAATCTGCAGCCTTCCTTATTACGCGTTGTGTTTCTGTATCGATTAAATGCTGTATTTCATCGATGATTAACAATTCAACTTCAGCATCTTTAATATGATTCTTTACTCGAGCTGTAAGTTGCTTCTCTGTCCCTCTATCATACAAGGGATCACCAAGTTGTTGGAGTAATTTCGAGGCAACGTTTGCAGGCCTAGAATTTGAGTCCAACTCCACACGAAGTATTGGAACAATATCACATTCAACTTTGTGACCACCCAGTATTTTTATCTTTTTTGTACGCGCGTAACGCTCCTCATAGGTCTTAAATAATGTAGATTTTCCTGCACCGGTATCCCCTAATATCGCAGCACCGTTTTTAAGTAAATGAGAATCGTGAATAACTTGGTAGAGCTCTTGAAACCTCCGGTGATGAACAACGATTTTCTTAAGCCCTAAGAGTCTCTGCTGTAAATCTTCCTCCGTTATGGGAGTACCATTCAAACGGGTATAGTTCTGCATCTTATCCTCCTATCCGAGATATCCCGTAAACCGGCAAATCGTCATCATCTGTTTCAAATTGTGACTGTATGTTTTCTATAAAATCATTATGTTGTTCAGATATCATTTCAGCACAGGTATTATCGACAATGCTTTCTTCCGAGAGCACTTGTTCTTTTTTTCCCTCGCCCTTGGATATCTCACCTAAGTATTGAAGTGTTTCACCATTATCGGGCAATCCTAGATCTTCATAATTAATAGACTTTAGTGACAGTCCTTCGACGATAATAGCCTCCTCTGCAAGTGTATTTTTATACTTATTACGCTTATCTTTATGTTGATCGTTCTGAATTTCTTTTATTTTTATTAACGCTTCAGTTACATGAGTATCGTCAAAGGAGTCGCGCTTTCTACCTTCAGATAGACAGATAGCCTTCATTTGCTGAAAAGGAAGTGGAAGAGCTGTATCCACATCATAATGCTTTTCGAAGTTGCTCATACGGTTTGAATCGAGGTAAGCTTCAATAAAGGATTTATCATAGGGGTCCTCTACATAAACCTTCTTAACATTTGAATGATCAAACCGTACAACTACTTTAGTATCCTCATCCCCATTTTGCTTTAATCGATACCGTAATTTCATGAGCTCATCACTTGTATACCATGTTTCCGCTAGCATAATTCCCTGATTCTGTACCTTCCTCTGTTCTCTACCTCCACACAAAGCAAGAGTAATTTCTTTTTTACTGAATGGCAATTCTTTAATAAGACTAGGATCATCCGAGAAAGCCTTCTCCCATATTTGATGTGGTGTTCCCCCCATTCTGCTATGACTCCAATTGTGGGATATGATATCAACAAAAATTATGTGGGCGATGTAATAAAATGCTTGGAGTGTGATACAAGCCTTTCCTTTAGAATCGTACTGCTTTTTCTTAAATATATTAGAGAAGCTCGTACCTTTCAGTGTATGTACTATATCGTTAAAGGTTTTTTGACCGCGTTCAACCGTTCCCTTCTTATGCCCTGCTTGGATCTCAGGGTAAAGGGGCTCGATTCCAAAAAAGTCAAATATCTCTTCCAATTCATAAGAATTATTTTGTGGGGCATTGTCGATAACAAGTTCCTTAGGAATTCCATATGCTGTCCACTCATTTTTTACATCAGGGTACAACTTTTTCAAGTATACTTTTGGTAAAAAACAATGCAGCAAACATTGTTTGATCGCATGCGTGTCTGGATGTTCAAATGTAATATAAAAACCCAAAGGCTCACCGCTAAATACATCGATAGCATACACAAGCCAAGGTCTTTTTCTTTCAAGAGTTATTGGATCAACTAAATATATATCAACAGGTGTCCAATCAAGTTCAACCCGCTGTAACGGTCGAGTTGGTTTTTCAGTCATACTCCTTGAGCCATCACGGTCCAACTTAGCTGCAACATATCCTTCTCTTGCCTTATTTTGGCGATACCAATCGCGTTTCTCCTTTAATATCCTCCAAACCGTTTGAAATGAACGAAGAACTTGCTTTTGGTCAGCATCCCTTAATTCGTTCATTTTATTAATGCTATCCTTATACAACCGGTAGATATTCCTATAAATAACATCTTCACCTGTATATAGATAATCCTCCAATATTTTTTCTAATGAGTCCATTACTTCTTTCTCTGAATGTCGTATTTTCGGTCCTGGTTTTAGATCAACCAAATAACGTGCATCACCGTAATCATCCCAAACCTTTTTCCAGTTATAAAAAGATGCCTTAGACACTTGGTAACCCTTCTCTTCACGACAGCTTTTTAAATACATATCCAGATTTATCTTCTGATAATAACCATGTATAACGGGATGAAGAACATCTAACTTCATCTTTAGTACTTTACGCTCTTTATCATTTAATTGACGAGTATCCAACTTGATCTTATTGGACCTTCCCGTAATATCCTGGAAAACTAATCTTTCTTCATACAAGGCTTCTTCCAACTCGGTAAGGGTGAAGCTTTTTGTTTCTTTATATTTTAAGAGTTCAACGACAACCTCCTTTTGTTCTTTACGTTTAACCACATGTTCCATTCCATCTAACAGAAATTTGGTTCCATATGAAAAACTGAATCTAGCCACAAGCATCCTCCTCACTAGGTAAACCACAAATTACTGAATTGTCATTCAAAGGTTGGCTTACTAGGTCTGTAATGACTTTACTTGCGAAAATAAGTTTGTGAAGATTGAGCATAAACAATGATGCATCGACAATATTGCATGCCTTCCGTAAATCACTAATGGTTTGTGGTCCTAGATGATTTAACATGGCAATAATATATGCAGTTATAGCTGGGGTAACTTTATGACGATTAACCTCATTCAGTAGTCTAAGATTATTCTGTAAAAATCCTAGCCTAATCTGGTCTTCCGTAACCACAATAAATGACCAACCCTTTTCTTCACAGAACTTCGTGGCTGCGTAAAACTTAGCTCGGTTTAAGTTTGATCCAACAAACTCCTTTGATTTCACTTCAACTAGGCAATAACGATTATCTCGTGTAATAATTAGATAATCAGGAAAATACCGACGTTTACGACCATTATAATGAAAGCGAATCCCCACTGGCTGGTAATATATTTTTACAACTATTGGATCAAAATTACACAGACGAACATAATCTCGTTCTAGAAGACTCTCGGCATGTATAACCCTTAGGCTTTTGGAAGAGCCAATCTTGCTTCTATAATGTCGTCCTCTAGTTGGTCTAATCTTACGTGCCGGAGTTTTCAAAATTTACCCCCTGTTCCAGAATTGGTTAGAGTCAGTTTCGCCAGTACAGAGTATGACTAAACATACACAACCAATTTTTGATGATAGGGCCTAAGGGAATGGGCAAACGGTACGGAAATTTGAAACTTTATTCTTGTTGCCATGGCACAAAGCGGTGAAACTTACGACCCAAATCGAACTTCATATGAAACAAACTGCTTAACCGCTCCTCCAATTAGCACAAAAACTGGCTTATTCGCAGGATCTCAAGATTGCACGGAGTACCGGATTGCGTTCAACAAAAGGGCCCAGACCCGTACCGTTAGGATAACCGGCCTCCACCCTCTGGATAGACGTAACGAAGGAATGAGAGGGCAACGACCCGTCGAGAAATGGGAGTGAAAGCTTCCGGAGGTATGTGGAGCAGCGTGCAGCAGAACAAAAAAAAAAGGAGCGAAACCTCGCCCCTTCTGTTCCCGCATGCCTTTCGGTTGCCGAATCTGACTGTACCAAGTCTTTTCTGCCAAAGAATGAATTATCCATTGGTGAGATCCTGCGAATAAGCGAGCATTCGTAAGAAAACTACATTGTACCGAGGGAGTTGAACGAGGCTGCCAAACAAATTCGTGGCAACCTCGCCAGGTGGCGACCAATGCACATATGCCTATAACAATTCACGAGAAATGCATGAAATCTATCTTTTTGATTGGTTGGATCAAAAATGGTGGGCTGAGTCAATATTTAAGTGAATTTTGTGGCCAACTGCAAGCTCCTGAAGAAGTCCATACGTTCGAGCCTTACTCGCTCTGGACGGCTGCTGCCAAAATGTATTGCCACTGGTAAAAAACAAGATTAAGTACCTGTTTGATGAAGCATTCGTTTCTCAAAAGCTGCAATAAATTCTGGGATGCCTTCTCGGTAAAATAAATACCTCGAATAACCGTCCACATTAGGGCCTGATATTGGGACAAAGCCATATTTCAACAAGTGTTTACAGAATTGTTTATTTGTTATTTTCTTATTCTCAAGTTTCAAAAAACTTATAGTCCAGTATTTTTTATAAAATGCATCTAGGCTATCTTTTTTTATAAGGATTAAATTATCCCGCACTTTAATTGCATCAATAAAACCTCGCCTTACCCAATGACTTATATCGTAGCTTGTGAGACAAAGTTTTTTTGCAGCTTCTGCTACTGAGTAATATTCTCTTTCATCATCACTATTTTTGACATATGATCTATCTCCCAGATACCCATTATGTCGTCTTTTCGGAGAACTACTTTGCTCTCTTTTTATATACGATGATTTAAGATGATCCTTTTTGATCAGTTTTTCAAAATCATGCTTGAAAAATAGATATTTATTGAAACCCACCTTTTCATCTTCTTTATTTGCAGGAATACACTCTCCGCCTATTATTAAAGTGACGAGGTCAATCAACCCTTTGTTTGCCTTTCTAATCAGCTTTAATACTTCTTCAAAGGAGATTAGTTCTGATTCGAATACTTTATTCTGATTGCCCATGCGTGATTCAATTGATTCAAAGATAAATAGTACATCTTTTTTCAAAAATATATTTAGGGTTGATCGTAACTTACCCTTTTTTGATATAACAGGAGTAAAAATTCCCTTGTGAATTAATGTAGATGCATCCTTTGGATCAAGACCTATATGGGCAGCAAGACCTAATGCCCCTTTTATCATGTTAACCTTCATTTCCTCTACATCCTTTTTAAATAATAAAGTATTGTAGAGTCTATTCTCAGGCTCATAGTATCCCCTTAAGACCCCTTTATTCATCAATTCTCTAATTACATCAATCTTTAATCCGAGAGTTTTTAATGTTTGAAAACCTGTTATATATTTTTTTTCAAAAATGTCACTTTTCTTGAATGAGCTTGATATATACTCCTGGAGATTATTGTCTAAATATTCTTCAAAACCTGCTCTAAGAAAGTTTAACTCTGCAGAAGCATAGTATTGGTAAATATTCCTGGAAAACTCGCCGAAATCTCGAGTTACCCCATCCCCTAAATTTTTCGCGATTTGCCTTCTCTTTAACTTCATTTCATCCAGAAAGATGTGGTATCTTGTCGGAAATTTCTCAAAAACGCTATATGCCCTTGATAGACATATATTTAGGTCGGAGACACTCAATCTCCTATAAACAGAAATGTGGTTGTCTAAGTGTTCCGGAAAAGAGTTAGATACAAGTATTAGAACACCAAGTAATCCGTTTAGAGGTAATTGTGATACCGGATTGTTAATCTCTACTGTTGCATTGGTTGAGTGCAGCTTTTCATATATCAGCTTCGATAATTGAACATCAATATTAGGTCGAGATGTACTGGAAGCTAGGTCATGACCACAATTATTACAACTATAAGAAAAGCTGCTTGACAATATTATTCTCTTATTGCAAGTTGGACAAGTATCAATTAACAATTTTTTATGAAGATGACATACCGTATAAGCATATAAATCCCATACTTTTCTAAAGTATCCATATTCCCTGAGACAATCGGGACATATCCTCATCTTTTCGGTTGAAATGTGCATTTTAAGAATGGATTCACAATGTAAATTGATCGCCCTACCTTTTTCTAGATCATAATTGAGTATTTTTAGTTCTTCGAAAGGCTTATCCAGCATAAAAGAGATTTTCTTTAGTATAGTTTCGTCAATGTTAAAAAAGTTAAACTTTCGAAATTTATACAGATTTTCTTTACCTAACATTTTAGAAAACCATTGATGATGATACATGTTTAACTTCATTATTCTTTGAAAATAACCGTACAAACTTTCATCGAAGTTATAATCAGGTCTTATTAAAAATTGTGATGTATTCATAAGAGACAGTCAGTAACTCCTTTCTGTATTGAATGTTTTTGTTAAAGACTTACATGAACTTTATTTGTATTCAACCTATGATTGGTGCATTAGTGGAAACTCAGAATAAAATACAATATGAAATAATGACAAGGTAAATATGAATATCCGATTGTTGATGTTCAAAGTATGATTTATCTTCACATCCACTTCTGTACGAGGATCTTAAAATTGCGTAAAATTCATAGAAATCTTACTAATAAGCTTGAAAGCGTGCGATTACGATTTACATGTATTAATTTATTATCTTTATCTTTTACGTAATGACGAATATGTTTAATATCAAGATATTTATATTCAAGGTGATTAATTGCCGCTAATCTATACAAGAATCCCACAATCGATTAATCAGTGAATTTTGTATTCGGTTAGCTAATGTTTTCAACAATGAACGTCACTTTCTTTTCAATAAAAATGGGGTAGGCAATTGTTATCATTGCCTACCCCATTGAATATTCATTCAAATAAATGCATAAAAAACTGTTTCTAACGAATTCTGTAATGATTCGTCCAACGAATTCTGAAACATTTCTAAAGAATTATGGAATTTCACAATAAAAAGGACCCCGCAGGGTCCTTTTCAATTAACTGCACTTACTATATCCGCAGTTCGTACAAGTTTTGCAGCCTTCCACATTCACCAGCGCCGCGGTACCGCACGCGGTGCACAGATCCAGCGACGGCATCGAAGTAGACTTCGCTGCCTTCGGAGCAGGCGCCGCTTCAGGAGCCGCTGTCAATTCGCTCGTTGCAGACACGAGCTCATCCGGGTCGCTGCCCTGAACGTGAATCTCGAGCGCCTTCGCTACAGCGTCGGCGATCGATTCTACGCGGTTCGGGCCGAAGCCGATCGCCCCGGAACCGCCGATGCCCTTCAGGTGCTTGATGAGCAAAGTCACCTTGTTGCCATGGTCGCCGTAACGCAGGAACAGCGAGCATACACGGCCCAATGCTTCCGCCATCGCGAACACATCAGATCCGGCTTTGCCGACGTTCAGGAAGATTTCCGTAGGAACGCCTTCCAGATCGTTAATGGTAATATAAGCCATGCCAAACGGCGTGTTTACTTTGTAAGTAGCGCCCTTGAGAATTTGCGGACGGCTCTTGTACTGCTTATCGAATAATCCCTTCGCGGCAGGCGTCGCCTTTACCGGCAAAGAGGATTCCAGCTGTTTCAAGGAACCGGCGTCTGCAGAAGCAACAGGAGCAGCTGCCGCCTGTTCAACCTTCTCACTGACAGGAGCATCCTTCTTAACTTCGTCGGATTTCTTCTCCGTGCTCAGAACCTGCACATCGCGGCTTCCGTCACGGTAGATCGTTACGCCTTTGCAGCCCAGTTCGAATGCCAGCTCATACAAGCGCTCCGTCTCTTCGACTGTGAAGTCGGACGGGCAGTTCGCCGTCTTGGAGATCGAGCTGTCAACCCAGCGCTGAATCGCCGCTTGCACGCGGATGTGATTCTCAGCGGACAGATCCATGGAAGTAACGAAGTATTCCGGCAGATCCTGGCCCGGATTCGCATCTTTCCACTCCTGAGCGATCGGAACATACTGCTTGTCGAAGCCCAGACGGCTTTGACGGAAGTATTCGAAGGCAAAGTATGGCTCGATGCCCGTGGACGTGCCAACCATCGTTCCAGTGGAACCTGTAGGCGCTTGTGTGATGACTGTAACGTTACGCATGCCGTTCGCACGAATCGCTTCCCCGACTTCAGGGAACTCGCCGACAATATTGCGCATAAATCCGCTTTGCAGGAACTTGTCTTCGATAAAGTGCTTGAACGAACCTTTCTCGCCCGCAATTTCTGCAGAGGACAAGTAAGCCTCTTTGGCCATAAAGCCATATAATTTATCAAGGAATTCCAGCGATTCCGGGCTGCCGTAACGGATCTGCAGCTTGATCATCAGCTCAGCCAGACCCATCGTGCCAAGGCCTACGCGGCGCTCGCCCTGCTGATTCACTTTGTTCTCTTCAAAATGATACGGAGTCGTATCGATTACGTTATCCAGGAAACGCACGGAATAACGAACGGTTTTGCCCAATTCATCCCAAGCTACATCATGGTTTTCCGCATCATAGAACTTGGACAGGTTGACCGCGGACAAGTTGCATACCCCCCATGCCGGCAGGCCCTGCTCGCCGCAAGGGTTCGTACAGATGATCGGGTTGAAGTACCAGGAGTTCGACATGTCGTTATAGTACTCCATGAACACTACGCCCGGCTCAGCCGATTTCCATGCGGACTCGATAATCGTGTGCCACACTTCGCGGGCGCGGACCGTCTTCACGTGGTTAACCGCTTTGCCCATCTCTTTCCACTTATCCAAGTTGCCGTCCCAAAGCTCGTCGTAATCCGGATCCTTCGTATCAGGGAACACGAGATCCCACTCGAGATCTTCTTTCACAGCCTTCATAAACGAGTTCGACACACACACTGATAGGTTCGCATTCGTTACTTGGCCTGCCGTCTGCTTAACGGTAATAAAATCCATCAGATCCGGGTGCCAGTCGTTGATCATCAGCATCAGCGCGCCGCGGCGGCTTCCGCCTTGCTCAATCAAACCGGTTGTGTAGCTGAACAGGCCGCCCCACGATACCGAACCGCTGGAGGAACCGTTCACGCCCTTCACTACTGCACGGCGAGGGCGCAGCGAAGAAAGGTTAATACCAACGCCGCCGCCGCGGGCCATAATTTCCGTCATCTCGGACAGGGTGGCCATGATACCGCCGCGCGAATCTTTAGGAGACGGGATGACATAGCAGTTGAACAAAGTCAGCTCATCGCTCGCGCCCGCTCCAGCCGCGATCCGTCCGCCCGGAACGAGCTTCCAGTCATCCAGTATATAACGGAAATTCTCCGTCCACTCCTGGCGTTTCTCAGGTGTTGCTTCTACAGCCGCAATTGCGCCTGCCAGACGGTCCCACAGTTCATCAGGAGTTTTCTCTATAGTTAGTGTCAATTTCTCTATGTCAGACTCCACGGTTTCCCCGCTGCGGAGCATTACAGTTACTTTATTGCCATTGCGTTCGATGACCTCGCCCACCTCTTTGGCCGGGAACTTAGGGTCATCCTTGGTAAGAACCAGCACGACATCGCCGACTTTCGTCTGGCTGGTGTCCGCATTCTTCCAGGCGTAACGGTCCAGGAATATTTTCTCACTTAATCCTTCTAAACGCCTCTTCTGCAATGTCTCCAACAACAACTACCTCCCACGAAAATAAATACAAACACAAGGCACCGCCCACAAATGTCGAAAATACGAAAAACGGCTATATAAGGGCAAAAACAGGCGGATCCAGCCGCATGAGAGAGCCTGTAATAGTGTATGTATTCAGTACCATATATTGTGTGCGAATCCCATTATACTATACTACATATTGTGCATCTAATGACCGAAAGACGATTATCCCAACTTATCGGACGACCTTCCCCGATTTGCTTTCGTTTTCTCTATGAATCTCTCTTTTTTATGATTTTTGTTAATATTTAACGACAAAAACCGCCATAAACCCGCGAGACCCCGACACAGCTGCGTTCTTCCGTCCCACTCTTTCTATTACCCTCAAGACTTCCCATTTTACCATGAAAGGTTATGGGTTTGATTCGCCAATTTTTGGACCATACTAACGTTACATCATAGGACCAAGGGGGCGAACAGAACAGCATGCGCAAAACGAACCAGACGGAGCAGACGCGGAATTTGAACGGACAGCTGCAGATTCATTTTCAGAGAACGTGGCTGGAAGATATGGAAACCCGCACGGACAAGAACGGTCCCTGGGATGACTGGACCCTGTTCCAGCTCGGCATGGAAGCGGAGCAGTCCCAGCTGGTATCCGGATTTGACGAATTAATATGCCTCAATCATATCCACACGCTCAAGCCTCTTCCTCATCAAATTGACACCGCCAAGAAAGTGCTGCACGAAATGCGCGGCCGCGCCATTCTCGCCGATGAAGTGGGACTCGGCAAAACGATAGAAGCCGGCCTTATTTTAAAAGAATATATCGTCCGCGGACTGGTCCGCAACATTCTCATTCTCGTGCCCGCTTCGCTTGTCCTCCAATGGGTGCGGGAGCTGAACCAGAAGTTCGGCATCAATGCCGTTGCGCAGAGGAAAGCCTATATGTGGACACAGCATGACGTGGTGGTTGCCTCCATGGACACCGCCAAACGCGATCCCCACCGGGACATCGTGCTGGGCCAGGAATACGACATGCTGGTCGTCGACGAGGCGCATAAGCTGAAGAACAAGAAAACAACCAATTACCAGTTCGTTAACCAGATAAAGAAAAAATACTGCCTTCTCCTGACAGCCACGCCTGTGCAGAACGACTTGAGCGAGCTTTATAACCTGATTACCCTGCTGAAACCAGGCCAGCTGGGCGGCCAGGGCAACTTTTCGGCAAATTTCGTTGTGGACAAACGGGTGGCAAAGAACGAGGACCAGCTCCAGCAGGAGCTTTCCAAAATCATGATCCGTAACCGCCGGGGCGACGGGTTGGGCTTCACCAAGCGGAATGTGAAGAACGTACCGCTCATCCTCTCCGATGAAGAGCAATCATTGTACGACGGAGTCACACAGTTTGTCAAAACCCGTTATGAAGATGCCGGCGGCGACATATCCAGCGCCCTCTCTCTTGTCACGTTGCAGCGGGAAGTGTGCAGCAGCCGGGACGCCGTTTTTCTCACACTGGTGAATATGTTCAAAAAAACTTCCGAAGACTCCCCCGTTCGTCCGAAAATTTGGGAGCTGGTCAACCGGATCAAGCAGATTCAGGCCAATACCAAAGCGGAAAAAGCGATGGAGCTCATCCAGACGATGGATTCCAAAGTGATCGTGTTTACCGAGTACCGCGCGACGCAGGAGTATTTAATGAAGTTTTTTAAAGACCACAAGTTGATTGCCGTTCCTTACCGGGGCGGGATGAACAGGGGGAAAAAAGACTGGATGATGGACCTGTTCCGCGGGCGCGCTCAAGTGATGGTGGCGACGGAAGCCGGCGGCGAGGGCATTAACCTTCAATTTTGCCATAATATCATCAACTTTGACCTGCCGTGGAACCCGATGAGGGTCGAACAGCGGATCGGCCGCATTCACCGTCTAGGGCAGCAGAACGACGTAAACATCTACAACCTGTCTACAGTCGGAACCATCGAAGAGCATATCATCCACCTGCTGCATGAAAAAATCAATATGTTCGAATCCGTCATCGGCCAGCTGGATATGATTCTGGAGCGACTGGAAAAGAAAAATTCCTCCCTTGAAAACTCCCTGTACAAAATCATCCTCGAGTCCAAAAACGATGAGGAAATCAGGCAAAATCTGTCCCAGCTCGGCGAGGCGATCCACGGGGTCAGACAGGAGCTGGAAACCGAGGAAACCGGGGAGGAAACAGGCGCTTTCTTAAATAACGGCGCCCTCGGCCGGATTGTGGAGGGCCGCTCATGAATAACAAACAGATCCAAAAATATGTGATGCGCTTTCTGGAAGCGACGGAGTGCCAGATTATCGAGAAGCATCCTGCCTACGTCACGGCCAAACTGTCCCCTGCTGCTGACAGGGAGCTGACCGGCAGAACCTACTATTGGAGCTTTGTGGAGCGTACCGGGGCGGAACCCCAGACGATGACGTATACATTCGTCTTCGATCCGGAGAAGCACGCGGAAATTACCGCGGCCAAAGGCCAGCCGGCCCGCCCCGGCGTCATCAGCTCCACGGCAGGACCACAGCAGCCGCAAGGGGAATCAATCCTCGGACGGTACTTCGGCTTCGTGCCGACTTCGCCGGTCGCACGGGTCCCGCAGGATCACGTCACGTTCGGCAGCAAGCGGCTGCTGCAGCTGTTTGATGTAGCGCGCAGCAAAGGCCGCTACGTCTGCCTGTTTGAAGAGCCGGACCGCGGACAGAAAGCCGCCGGCTCCCCCATGCAGTACAGCACGTGGCTGTGCGTCAACTTCAAGGCGCAGTTTATCTGCGACATGAAGCGCGACGAGCTCCACTCGCTGGGGATGAATCTCTCGACGGGGGAGATCGTCGAGAATTTTTACGGCGGGCTGTCCGAGCGCAAACTTACGCCGAAGCTGCCTGCACACGTGCTTACGCCCAAACGCACGGTAACTCTGCAAAAGGCCGCCGGCCAGCTCGAACAGCTGCTCGAGCGCAAGATTAAGCAGTATGACCACAGCTGGGCGGAAGAAGCCCAGGAACGGCTTCAAGAAGAATTGCTTCGGATTGAGGGTTACTATACCGATCTGCTGAAGGGTATGGAAGAGGAAGAAAAGAAGAACGAAATCCAGGCGCAGTTCGATAATCGTAAATCCGAAATCGAATGGCAATACAGACCGCGCGTCGAAGTTGACGCGGTATCCTGCGGAATCTTCCACCTTGATCCGCTGCAAGCTGCTTTGAAGTGACCTTTCTCGCTAAGAGGCGGCAAAAAAACAGCCTGTTCCGCCATTTCTTCTGACAGGTTGCAACAGCCTTTTTACGGCATCTCTAGTAATATGAACGCATAAGTATAAAAGAAGGACGATCCTACTAAAGAAGGTGACCATGCTGGCCAACCAACGGACCTTACTCGGTATTTTATGTATAGCTCTAACTTTATCCATGCCCTGTGCCGTTCAAGCTGTACCGTCTGGAGGAACTGAACCCGCCGCAGTTGTCAATGAGGCTCCTGCAACCAAGGACAGGCTCCAGGATTTTATTAAGGTCCAGCTGGAGACGCTTTCGGAGCAACAAGGCTATGAGAGCTGGAAGCGTGCCGGCATCGAGGTTACGGCCCTCGGTCCCGGTACGCACGGCTGGCTGGTCCTGCTGAATGTGAATGGCCGTGACGCCGGTTATCTGATCATAACAGCGGGCGATGACGGAACGCTTACCCTGGCAGAGTACGGCCGCGGGACGGTTGCCCTGTTCAATCTCAAAACATTGTATGCTGCCATGCTGCAGCAGGAACTTATCCCCCGTACATTATCTTGGTACGCATTTCAGAACAATGGAAAATATAAGTTCATGCCGGTATACCTCTCCCCCCTGCAAGCCTTTTGGCAGGTCACAAAAAGGGACGGAACGATACTATATTTCGAACCGAGAACCGGTGAGCTGCTGCCTTTACATAAAGCGCAAATGGCTGCTTACGGCAGGCTTTCCGTCTCGATGCCAACCTCCGCGGCAGCTTCCTCTGCCGAACCGGATTCCCTGATGCTCGCTTCCTTCGATCCATATGAAACGCTTACGTGGATTCGGAAGGCACCGGAAACGGTACCCACATTCGACGCGCTGGAAGCACTCCTGCGGCAAAAGCGGAAGACCGTTTATTCCTGGGAGCCTTTCGGCCGAACGCTGGGCTATACAGCTGCTGTGGTCGGTTTTGAAGTAAGACCAGGCAGTGAGCCCTATGTACTGCTGCACCACGAGGACAGCACACGGGCCGTATCATTTTCTTCTTTACAACAATCAGGCGGATTTTATTGAATGCTGGCATTTACAAAAAAGACACCTTTCTCCGGCTCTTCCGGGATCAGGTGTCTTTTTTGCTGCGGCGGTTTTTTTGGAATAACATTTCCAAGGACATGGGAATCATCCCGAACCATCGGGTCGACCAAGGTTCCTTAACGGCCTCCTGGCGGGATTGCCTTCGGATTTCTTTCGGGGTTTCCATATAGGTTACAACCTGTTGTGTAATGTATTTAATGAGATCTTCCCCTTTGGCCACCTTGCATCCCTCCTCTTCTTACTCCTATTATGCCCGTTTGGCCGGAAAAGTAACCGCCTTGCATGAAATCGGCGCGGGTGCGCATCATGAGAAGGTAGACTTTCAGAAGGAGGATGAACGATGAGATTCGCAAGCGGTTCCCTTTCTTGGTTACTGTGCGCACTGCTCGCCTGGGCAGCCGCCTTCCCCGCCTCCACGGCCTTGGCAATGCCCGTCCTTTCTACTCAGGTAATTATAGATGCCGGACATGGCGGTGTGGATGCCGGAACCAGCTTCGGTACCCTGCTCGAAAAGGATATCAACCTGAAGATTGCCAAAAGATTCTATCACCAGTTAGAAAAACGCCGGATCTCAACTGTTCTGAACCGCACAGGAGACTACGCATTAAGCGATCATAACGAGTGGCTGCGCAGCTCTTCCCGGCACCGGAAAGATCTGGCTCACCGAAAAGAATTGACCCGGGAAATTAAAAGCGGACTCCTCGTATCCTTGCACGTGAATTGGGGCCCTTCATCGGCAAGCGGACCCGTAGTATTGTATCAGCGCAACCTGCATAGCTACCTGCTGGCCAAGCAGCTCCAAACGGCCTTAGACAAAGTGTACGGCACGCATGGCCAGCCAAAGCGCGGTAAAACGTATTACTTGCTGAACCAGACCGTTATCCCTGCTGTCATTGTTGAAATGGGTTTTATGAGCCATCCCCGGGACAGAGCGCTGCTGACAGGGCGCAAAGGCCAGGAAACCGTCGCTAAGGCGATGGCCGATGCCGTAACCGGGTATTTGCTGCTGCATACGGAACCGGCGATCAGGCCGGACCTTCAGTCGCGTATCAGAATAAAAAAGCCCCCTACCGAAGTAGAGGGCTGTCATTGTTATAGTTGGTGCGGTCGAGAGGACTCGAACCTCCACGGGGGGTTAGCCCACACGGACCTGAACCGTGCGCGTCTGCCAATTCCGCCACGACCGCAAATGCTTCAGCCTTACAAACCGTACTGCTGAGTCACAAGGAATATCTTATCAAGTTCGAGGATAGATGTCAACAATTTTTGTTGAGGACATTTCGCCGGATTTCTTCGATTAGTTTCACTAAAAAACCCTCTACCGAAGTAGAGGGCTGTCATCGTTATAGTTGGTGCGGTCGAGAGGACTCGAACCTCCACGGGGGGTTAGCCCACACGGACCTGAACCGTGCGCGTCTGCCAATTCCGCCACGACCGCATATCGCTTCGACTAAACTGTTATGTTCGCCGTCGTCACAAATAAGATCTTACCACGAATTCCATGTGAATGTCAACGGTATAACCATTGGTAAATATGTACATTCTACCGGATAAACAGCAGCGATCAAGGAGGACATATGGATAAAGAATGGATTGTACAATTTGAAGTAGATCATGAGCATCCGGACGTAACAAAGCGCCTTCGCGGGCTGCTTTATGTCAGCGAGGACCGCAAACCTAATCTGGAAGAGCTGACCGCATGCCTGAAAGCCTGCGGCTTCGACGTCCGTCCTGATGATCCCGGAGCGTTGACCTTTCTTCCCGCCGCCCCTGCGGAAGACAACTACCGCATCCGCATTACCGGCATGGTCCGCGGGGACCTGAAGAACAACGACGAAGGACAAGAGCAGATCACCCGGGAGTTGGCTAAAAATTTCATGAAGCCAGACCCCAACTTGTGAATGATTAGCCCAAGCCCCGTATAAGTATAATAGTAACGAATCGCTTTTAGGGGGTTTCCGGTATGGAAACATGGTGGGGACAAACCGATATCGCATACCTGTGGCTTCAGGCCAACAGCAGACAGCTTCTGCTGTTTATACTCGTAACGGCCGCTTTCATTCTCTTATGGCGTTCAAGCTGGAACAACAGGTACCGGCGGATCATGAAGACCACATTTGAACGTACGCAGCTTTATGTCACGGTTACCCGTTCCAATAAGAAGACGCATAAGCTGTTCCCATCGCTTTACCGTATATCTGAGAACGAAGATCCGGAATATTATATATTTGAGTACAAACTGCCTATCGGCATGACGGTGAAACAATTCGAAGAAAAGAAGAAATTTTTTGAGACCGCCTTTGACTCCAAAGCCGTGATCAGCGGGGAAGGCTTGATCCTATCCATCAAAATCAAAAAAGTGAAAATGGAGCACGCGGCGTAACCTCCCCGCTTCTGAAAAAACACCTTGTCTCAAAGGCATAATGATGCCAAGGAGCAAGGTGTTTCTACTTTAATGTACGATACCCTCTAACGCTTTCTGAACCCTTGTGACACCTTGGGATATCGCATGGCCTCCGCCGAGAGCACCGGCCACGGCAACGGTCTCCATGATTTCTTCCCTGGAAGCTCCCTTGTGAAGAGCCTCGCGGACATGATAGAACGTGCACACTTCATTGTTAGCGAACAGGCCCATGCCCAAGGCGATCAGCTGCTTTGTTTTGGCGTCGACCGCTCCTGGCTGAAAGCACTCCCCCGTAAAGCTATGATAAGATTGCACAACTTCGGGCAACTGCTCCGACATGTGGCTCAGCTCATCCTTGTAGGCCGCTACTTTACTTTCCATCTTATGATCAGTCATGCTCAGGTTCCTCCCTAGACAGTTCGGATTTACCCTCTTATATGTTTCTGTTCGCAAGGGCGGTAAATCCATTCAACCTAGGTTGTCCCTGTCGGGGTTAAAATATAAGTGCGCGTTCCTCATCAGCCGGCTGATATATATAGCTGCGGTCAAGTTTTACAATCCTTCGGTTCTGTTTGCGGATCATCACGCTTTCCTCATCCCAAGCGACTACGATGCCTTTGACATCGTTTGTTTCCAACGCGTCCCGGACGACCCTCAGCTTCGTGCTGTTAATTCTATATTCATCTAATTGTTCATCTGTAATCAACGGTATATCCCCTTTCTTGTTCAAAAAAAGAAGCCTAAACGAAATAACATTTAGGCCTTTGTCTATATAATTGCCGAAACCCGCAGCCGAAAATCAGCCTACCGTTTCTTTAGAATCATTGGTTTCATACCAGCAGTCCAGAACGGTGCTGGACATTACGCGCTTGCCGATATACTCTGTCTGTGCAGGTGTGAATTGCTCCGCCCAAGGTATGGACAGCTCTTCGCAAAGCTTGACGACAGTCAACAGTTCTGACCAGGCAACATAGCGTTTGTACCAGAAAAATTGAGGATGCTCGATCATATAGGGATATAGATCGTCAAACTCCGTATGCTTACAGTCTAACGCGCGCTCAAAATGTATTTTGGCATCGGATAATTTCTTCGTAAAAAACTCGGCCATTTGTTCGTTCCCCATAACTTTCGCCTCCCCTCGTGACTTACCATTTATTATAAAATAAAATCCCTGCGGTGGGAAGGCGCGAAACATTAAAATTACCAACCCTCCGCTGACTCTACTCCTCAAATACGATCCGGTTGCCCGCTAATGAAGAAATTTTGACCAAGGTTTCCACGCGGATTCCCTGTTCCCTGATCGTCCGGCCGCCGGCCTGGAACGTCTTTTCCAGCACGACGCCCATCCCGGCCAGCTCTGCTCCCGCCGTTTCTACTATACGGATTAATCCCCGTGCAGCGTCTCCGTTGGCAATGATATCGTCGATGAACAATACACGGTCCTCCGAGCTAAGAAAACGCTTGGATACCATAATGTCCGTAACGATCCCTTTCGTAAATGAAGGAACTCTCTCGCAGTAGGCGTCATTATCCGTCGTTACCGATTTCCTGCGGCGGGCGAAAACCAGCGGAACGCCTAGCTCAAATGCAGCGGCGAACGCGATCGAAATACCGGAAGACTCGACAGTCAGTACCTTCGTGATACGCTCCTCACGGAATCTGCGGGCAAACTCGCGGCCCATCTCCATGATCAGCTGCGGGTCCACTTGATGATTCAGCAGCGCATCCACTTTCAACACCTGGTCGTTTACTACGCTGCCTTCCTGTAAAATTCTCTGCTTCAATTGTTCCATAGTCCACGCTCCCCGTTTTCTTATTTGTAAATTAACACAAATGTTGAAAAGCCCGCAACCTTTATTAACAGGTATGCCCGTCCGAAAGCAGACATACGCTGAATATATAAGGGTAGAAGCGTTCTATCCTCCGGAAAGGTGGCTGTGCATGAGAACGATCGGCAAAACACTGCAAATAGCATTTACTTATATCGGCACGGTAGTCGGGGCTGGTTTCGCCACCGGCCAGGAAATCCTGCAGTTTTTTACACGTTACGGCTGGTGGGCGGCCGCTACGATCGCGGCCGCCAGCATCCTTTTTATATGGCTGGGAACAAAATTAATGCTCATGTCCCATGACATCGGGGCGGCATCTTATGAAGATTTCAATAAGCACTTGTTCGGAGAAGCTTGGGGCAGACGCATAAGCACCGTGTCGATGTTTCTTATCTTCGGTGTCTCTTCCGTAATGCTGGCAGGGGCAGGTTCGGTATTCGAAGAGCATTTGCATATCTCGTACCAGACCGGCCTGGCCGTGACGCTGGTCCTTGCCTACCTGGTGCTTTCGAACGGGATGAGGGGAATTCTGGCTGTCAATTCATTAGTAGTGCCGGTTATGCTTTCGTTTACGTGTATTGTCGTTGCGCACACGCTGCAATCGCCTGCGCGCAGTAATTGGCTCGAGCTGTCTGGAGATTTTTCCCTGGCCCAAATATGGACATCCCCGCTGTTGTACGCAGCATTCAACTTATCAATGGCGCAGGCTGTGCTGGTCCCCCTAGGCTCCTCGGTGACGGACCGCAGGCCGCTGTTGTGGGGAGGGATTCTCGGGGGTATCGGGGTGGGCGCGATGCTGCTGGCAGGACATTTTGCCTTGTCGGCACAGATGCCGGGCATCACACAGTTCGACATTCCCATGGGACATCTGATTTCGGGTTTAGGTATGACTGTGCAGCTTATTTACATCGTCATCATCTATGCGGAAATTTTTACAACATTTCTTGCGGATGTCTACGGGATCATGATCCAAATTTCGCAGCGGTCCTCTTTGCATTCTCAATGGATTCTGCTGCTGATCCTCGGCTTATGCTATCTTGTCAGCCAGGCCGGGTTTACGTTTCTGCTCTCCACTTTGTATCCGTTGTTCGGCGCCATCAGCATTGCTTGGCTCGGGATGATGATCTGGAGGCGGCGAATCGCATAAGGAATAAGCGGCGCAATGTCTTCAGTGCGCGCTTTCTTCCCCTTCATCCTCCTTCGCAGCCGCTTCCTCCGGGAGGCTCAGCATATGTTGCGGCACGAAACTCCGGTACATGTCTTTCAGCTCCAGAATGACACGGTTCAGTGAATAGGAACGTTTTGCTTTCTCCGATGCCGCCCTCGCCAGCTGATAACGGTAACTCGGATCCATAATGAGGTTTTCAAGCGCATCGCACAAAGCGGCAGGGTCTTCAGGCGGAACAAGGAGTCCGTTTTGGCCGTCCTGGATCTGTTCAGCGATGCCGCCTACATTCGTACCGACCAGAGCCAGCCAGCAAAGAGCCGCCTCTGCAAACACCGATCCGAACGCCTCCGCTCTTGAAGGCAGCACAAACACATCAAAGAAGGGCATAAACTCTTCAGGATGCAGGGTATAGCCGTAAAATATCGTTTCTTCATATACGTCCAGCTCCACCGCCAGCTGCTCCAGCTCTTCCCGGATCGGACCGTCTCCTATAATGTGAAGCACATAATTATGCCCTCTGCGCTTCAGCTCGGAGCAGGCGCGAATTAATATATCCAGTCCTTTGGCAGGTACAAGGCGGCAGACGGTAATCAGCTGCGTTACTTCATTCTCATGGGGAACCGGCCGGAACCGTTTATCGTCGAATCCGTTCGGAATCACTTGTATGTTGTCTCCCGAGTCCATATATTCGGATAAGTACTTTTTAAAAGAGTCCGACACCGTAATGATCCGGTCTGCTCTCTGTTCGATCTCCCTGTACAGGCTCGTCAAAAATGCCTTTTCCGGCCCGGTATCTTCAATCTTGCGATTCAACAGCAGTTCGCGTTCAAAGCTCGAGTGAATCGTAACGATCAGAGGCGTGCCGGGAAATCTCTGCTTCATAGCCAAAGCCGCAATCGGATGATGCGCATGGATCACGTCGTAAGATTTCTTGATGCGGAGCTGAGTCCACCATAAATAATCCTTGTAAGTTTGAATGTACTTGTCGACGATCGGATTGCCGCCGTAAGGCTTCCAGTCAAACGTATCGAAACTAATTTCTTCCGAACCCTTGTTGCGGATCCGCTTAGGCAGAGAGAATAAATCCATCTCCCAGCCCATCTTGATAAATCTCTCCTGAATATACGGCACCATGGAGGAAACGCCGCCCGGCTGTTCCGGCGGAAAAAATAACGCCTGTAATATGTTCATGCAGTTTTCCCCTCCCTTTTACCCAGGTTTTATGATATAATAGAACGTATGTTTCTGTAAAGAAAGACCAAAGACCCATCTTGGAACGATGATGGACCAACCCGAACGGAGCCTTTTGCCTGTCATGAAACCATTAGACTTTCTTACCGGTCCTGCCGGTCTCTTGTATTCCTCTTCCTGCATCAGCATTATTGTGTTACTGATGTTCATAATGTCGGCAAGACTATTCCTCCGGCGGCGCAAGAAAGCATACCTCTCCTTGACCCTCTCGCTGGTTATTACCCTTGTCTCGCAATTACTGATTGTACTAGATTCGCTGCATAACGGAGAATGGCTGAATGCGGCTCACTTGGGCCATCTGCTGCAGATAGTCGCCTTTATTGCGTTGCATGCTGCTATTTATCAATTATACAACAAAACCGGCGGCAGAGAGTTTGTCCTCGTTACCTTTTTCATCGGTACAGCCGCAGTTATTTCCTTTCTGCATTACCGGTTCAATACGCCGATGTTCACACCTGGCAGCCCCGTCTATTCACCGCTATACGCGGTCCATAATATATGGCTTGAGCTGTACTTGTTTCTGCTGGTGTTCATCTGCTTTTATACGGTATCCCCCTACATAGGACAAAGCGTCAAGTATCAGGCCGGCCTGACCGTCTTTTTTTTCCTCCAGACCGCTCACCTAGCGAATGTATACTTATTTGACCATCAGCAGCCCGGCTTAACGATTGTTGAGAATTTTCTGCCGCTGCTATACTATGGCATCGTCTTTTTCATCCTGTTTGACCGGGTCGTTGAACTGCTTCAGGCAGTCTACAGATCCTCCATTACGGACGGGTTAACGGGGCTGTTCAACCGTAAATTCTTCTTTAACAGAGTACGGCAATATGTATCCGCGGAGCACAGAGTATCGGTTATTTTCGGTGATATTGATAATTTCAAAACCTTGAACGATACCCAGGGGCATCATAAAGCGGACGGGGTTTTGAAACAAGTAGCGGAGATCATGGCCGAGGAAACGCAGGGTATCGGCCTGGTAGGGAGGTATGGAGGAGAAGAGCTGGTCGCCCTCATCACCGCGCCCGGCGTGAAACCGGATGAGGTGGCCGAAGCCATTCGCGGAAGAGTAGAAAGCGAATCTATCGTAACTATCAGCCTGGGCTGCAGCAAATATAAGAAAGGCCTGACCGCCGAGGAACTTATCCAACTGGCAGATCAGGCCATGTATATGTCGAAGACAACCGGAAAGAACAAAGTCACGCTTCATTCCGGACGTTAATTCATTTATGTTATCCTATCTGTATCACCGGAGAAGGGACGGCCGGCGAGCTGTTTCCTGCATCCGATCCGGCAGAGATTCCGGCAGGCGGCTTCTGATGGATGAAAGCCGTGACTCTGTCTTCCGGCACTGCCGGAGGGACATGGATCTGAAACCCGCCGAGTAATGCATAACTAACCGCAGAACAACAAAGAATGGCAGCCGCCAGGGTGCGTACATGTTTCATGACCTTGAATCCTCCTGTTAATTCATTCATGCACTCTAGACGCAGCGGGAAGCTCTTTTGTTACTTGGAACTTTATTCCATTGAAACTTACTGAATTACAAGGTGAAGCGGCTTAAGCCGTCTTTAGGCGAGCAGATCGTTTCATTCCGGAGAAATATCAAAATGGAGTATAAAGTGAAACTTATACTTTCTGATATTTTGAGATAAACCTCTATCGGGACTTATAGTTTCATATGTGATTAAAAAACCAGGCCCGGTAGTGTACCTGAGCCTGGTCGGTAATACTTGATTATGTTGTATGCTGCTCGTATGGGATCGGGTCGGTCATTCCTGCTTCTGCGAAGCCTTTCAATCTCAGCCTGCAGCTGTCACAAATCCCGCACGCTTCCTCTTTTCCATTATAACAGGAAGTCGTTAGTTCGTAGGGAACGCCCATCTTCATTCCTTCCCGTATAATCTCGGCTTTCGTAAGATCGATTAAAGGAGTTTCGATCGAGAGTGTTTTCCCCTGCGCTCCTGCTTTGGTTCCTACGGCAATCACTTCTTCCATCTTGCGGATAAACTCAGGCCTGCAGTCCGGGTAACCGCTGTAGTCCATCGCATTCACACCGATATATACAGCTTCAGCTCCGTTTACTTCCGCATAGGAAGCTGCGATAGATAGGAACAACAAATTTCGCCCGGGCACATAAGTCACAGGAATATCTTCTTCCGGACTTTCCGCCCCTTCGGGCACTTCGATCGTATCGTCAGTCAGCGCGCTGCCTCCGAATTCCCGGAGAAAATCGAGCCGAACCACTTTATGGCGGTGGGAAACTTCATAAAATTCAGCAACTTTCCTTGCATTCTCTAGCTCGATCCGATGACGCTGCCCGTAATCGAAAGTGATTGGATACAGCTCATAACCGCTCGTTTTGGCGTATCCCATACAAGTTGTGCTGTCCAAACCGCCGCTAAGAATGATAACGGCTTTCTTCTTGCTGTTCATGCTACAGACCTCACCTTTCCTTAGACTCCGCGCATAGCGGGATCCCAAATAATTTTGTGCATTTGCATATTCAGCTTTACATGCGACAAGCCATGCTCGAGCATCAGAGCAACGAGCTTGTAAGGCGGCATTGTTTCCCATACAGGGCTGAACAACGGAAGAGCCTTGGTCGGATGCTCGGTAAGCAGATCCACGGCCCTCTGAAAATCTCTTTCACTTCCGATAACGAATTTCAATTCATCCTGCGGACGGAGCAATGTAAAATTGCTAACCAGCATCTGCTCCTCTTCTCCTGAATCCGGAAGCTTGTAATCCATAATGTAACGGACTTTCGGGGAATGGACGGTTGCCAGAAAAGGTTTCAAATCAACAGCGCCATTCGTCTCTATGTGAATATCGGTCAAACGTTCCATATCGGCCAAAGCCTCTATAAGTGCCGCGGATTTGGTCCCGTACAACAAAGGCTCTCCGCCTGTAAGGCAAACGTGGGTTGATTTGTATTTGCTTACTTGTTCTATAATATCGGCAATTGACATTACCATTTCGGCTTCTTCAGGCGGATAGCTGTATTTCGTATCGCACCAGGTACACCTTAGGTTACAGCCAAAAAGCCGCACGAATACGGTCGGGAAACCTGCACGCGTTCCTTCTCCTTCCACTGTCTCGAAAATTTCCACCATCGGCAGGCGGATGTTCTTCAAGTCTTTGGCGGAAAGGTGTTGCTGCTCCAATTGTTCCATGTTACACCTCATATCTATAAATACAATACCGTTCATTATATCACGAGACGGATACCGGAGAGAAGCGGTCAACCGGCTTTTATGGTTTTGTGGGCTTTCTGACAAAATGAAGATTCAATTCAATCTCCTGCAGCCTGTCATTTTCCTGCTTCAGCCGCTCTTCAATTTGGGCCGTTAAATGTTCCATCTCCAGGCTTACATCTGTTGGTATTTCCGCTTCCTTCAGTGATTTTACTATGTATAACAACAGTTGGATTGTTTCTTCCATCATGCCGCGCTTATTCCCTTCCAGCACGACTTCCGACAAAAAAACAACATGGCGGAGCTGTTCCTGAGTAACCTGCATGGCATCCCCTTCTTTCCTTCTTCCATTATCGGAGTTTTTGTCGAAATATGGAAGTGTAAATTTACACGGATAGAAAGGAAGGGCCCTCCAAATGGAAGGGCCCGTCTGCCGGCCTGTTAATGATAGTCCACTTCAAACATAACTTCATCAATCGGTTCGTCGTTATACATCATGGTAATGTTGACGGAATCATAATCTCTTTCCTTATCGAGCTCCTGCATCAGCATAGTAGCAATAAATTCGCGGTCATCCCCGTTTCCGGGTTCCCGGAAATCAATGAAGCCTGTGATCTGTTGGGTGCTGATGTCCATAGTTGCCGTACCGATCGGAAGGCCCCCGTAACTTTGCTGATAAATTTCGTAGGTCAGCACATCACCGTCATCACGGGCCATAACTACAGTGTAGTCCTCTTCATCGATCTCAGCCTCGTCATCGGCGTACATAGCGGTCAGTTCATCATCTTCATCGTCCGCATAATAGTCGAGGTCATCGTCCGAATCTCCGATGGTGTAGATTTCTTCCACTTCCTCGTCATCATCATCGTCCGCATAATATGCATAGTCATCGTCATCGTCATCGTCCGCATAATAGAAATCATCGTCATCATCCACATCGTCATCGTCTGCATAATACACGATGATTTCCTCGTCATCATCATCATCCGCGTAATATTCCAACCCGTATTCGTCATCATCGTCTTCGTCATCGTCCAATGCCAAATCCGATATGGTTTCCTGGGCATCCAGCAAATCCTTATGCGTCAATTCTATCGTGTCGATCAGTTCGCCTTCAAATTCTACATCCAATACGAACGTATCGATTTCATTCTCATCAAAATCGGATACGATGAGATCTGCCACCGCATCGATTTCCTCTTCCTCTGGAGGGTACATCCAATTGATTTCGCCTGACACGTCGCTTCCGTAAATTGTCATGAACGCTTCAGCAACGAGAACCTGTGTATCGGAATACACATGGTACTCCACCTGATTCCGGCTTTCTCCTACAATGACGAGTTCAAAATAAACCTCTTCCACGTCGGAATCCTCAGCGTCGTAAGCATACATGTCATCATAATCCGCATCTTCATCTTCATCGTCAAAATAGAGCTCTTCCGTAAGAGCGGCATCATCATCGTCTTCATCGACCCAACGGGAGATCTCGCCGATATTTCTGTCCGTCGCAATAACATGGTCATATCGGCTGTAAGTTACAAGCACATCGCACTCGTCCACATTCAGAGCATCAATCAGGGATTGAACGTAATGCTGGGTAAATTCAATGACAGCTTCCTTTTCCCTTGCAGACATGGACTCTTTATCGAGCTGAATCGATCCGGAAATACGGTCCCCTTCGCGGTATACCAACGTTAATGTGCCGGCATAGCGGCCGTTCAGTACGACATCGTTTACTTCTCCGCCTGAAGTCCTCAGGTCCGGCCTAAGCGAAATATTGAGCATGAATGCGCCTCCCGTCAACTTTGGTGTTGTGCTTTTACTGTAGTAGGTTGTCGCAAGTCCAAGCAAAATATCCATAGCGCCTAAATGTCCGTCATGGGTACAAACGTCCATTACATCAACTTCCAATGCGCATATACTGCAACATACCGGGTGAGCCACCCAGGATCACATGAAACTTAGCCGGAGCAAACAACAGCCCTTTCACCCGGAACTTCACTTCAAAGGGAGGAATTAGAATGTCTGCAGCAGGTTACGGCTTTACTTCTACAGGCGTTATTCTGGTTTTATTCATCCTGTTAGTCATCGTTGCCCGCACTTTCATGTACTAATCGGCACCAATGCAGCGTAAAGAACCGGTTCCGCACGGAACCGGTTCTTTTTCTCATGGTATTGTTCAGTTGAATTGCATATATTTCTCAATCGCTTTGTGCACACCATCCTCATTGTTGGAGGAAGTGACCGCATCGGCCGCAGCTTTAACGGCATCCGGTGAGTTATCCATGGCGATGCCCATTCCTGCAAATTGAATCATCTCGATGTCATTATAATAATTGCCAATGGCAATCACTTCTTCTGAAGAGATGTTTCTCGTACCGGCCAGTGCCTTCAAGGCGCTGCCTTTATTAGCATGGGAATGCATCACATCAATAAAGGCATCACCACTCCGGATAATCCGAAGTTCCGTAGACAACAGCGCCCATTCTTTTTCAATCCGGTCGATGATGTCTCTGGCCGCAAAGCAAGTGAATTTGACAATTGGCGTCTCCAGAGCAAGAACATCCGCGACTACTTTAGGGGTTATATAAAACTGGGCATACATATCCTGTGCTTCCGGTGTCATTTGTTCCACATACATCTCGAATGCCGTGTTTACGTCAAACTGTATTTGATGGTCTCTGCAGTATCGGATTAACGGTTCAATCTCGGCTACGTTATAGGAAAATTCATGGATCACGCTGCGGTCGGCTGAAGCCACCGTCGCGGCACCGTTATGCGTTATCAGCGTACCCGATAAACCCAGCTTTTCCATCACGGGCAGCGTGCTGACCGGACTGCGGCCGGTGCAAAGCACAATGCCGCAGCCTTCCTCGTACACCTTCCGAATCGTGTTCTTTGTATTTTCCGTCAGTTGATGATCATCCGTGAGCAGCGTTCCATCCACGTCAAGCGCAATTAAACGGTATGGCATCTCTATTAACTCCTATCTGTTCCAGCTATAGTTTTATCCTGTATGTTTAATAAGCAATTCCAATTCATCGGCCGTCAATTCCCGATAACTTCCAGTCGGAAGCTGCTGATCCAATGAGAGCGGACCCATGGAAAGCCGTTTAAGAAAGATAACGGTCTTGCCAACGGCTTGAAACATCCGCTTCACCTGATGAAACTTACCTTCTCTAATCGTAAGTTCTATTTCGGAAACCGGCGAGTCACCGTCTTCGGCACGCAATATCGACAAGTCCGCAGGCATTGTCTGATACCCGTCGTCCAGTGTTACTCCTGCGGCAAACGCTTCCCCATCCTCCTCAGTAACGAAGCCCGATATTCTGGCATAGTAGGTTTTGGGAACATGTTTTCTGGGAGAAAGCAGGTTATGAGCCAGCTTGCCGTCGTTCGTCAGCAGCAGCAGCCCTTCCGTATCCTTGTCAAGCCTTCCTACGGGAAAGGGCTCGAAATGCCTGTAGCCGTCGCTCAGCAAATCAATAACCGTCCGGTCACGATGATCTTCCGTCGCTGAAACTACGCCTTGCGGCTTATTCATCATCAAATATATAAATTCCCGATATTTCACTTCTTCCCCGTTGACCTGAATAAGATCGTTTACCGGATCTATTTTCATGCCGGGATCTTTGACCTTTTGGCCATTCACGTTCAGTACGCCCTGTTTCGCCAATTTGCGGATATCGCTTCTGGATCCGATTCCCATATGCGACAGGATTTTATCCAATCGTTCCGTCTTTGCCATCTCTACGTCCACCTCCACCCTGCAGGATACTCATTTTTCAGCATACCGTCCCTCCATTTGCCCCATCCCAAGGGAAACCCGTCAACGCACACAAGACAATAGCCTTTGGTCCAACCCTCCTCATCCGGTTTAGGGTCCAGCGCGGTAAGAATAAGGCTAGCCGATATCTCCAGCGTTTCCCCTTTCAAATAACGGATAGCTTCCGGTTCTGTGGAAGGAAGGTCCACCCTTCTAACCGCCTCGTCCGCTTTCAGTCCGAGAGCCAAAGGATGAGAAGGCTCAAAGCGGTTCTTTTTTAGCGTTCCGATAAACCATCCGGGCCTGATCACCTTAAGCGTGTCCAGCCGGGGGACGCCCGGCGGCTGCAGGTACACATGGCTGCCGTATTTCATCAGCTTCCCCGGAAGAGGCCGGGTGAGGGTGAGCCGCATGAAGCGCTCCACCTGCTCCGCTTCCTCGCGGGTCAGCTCCGTCTCATCGGCGGCCTGCTTCCAGCCGCCGCCTCCCTTGCGCCCGCGCGGCTGCGCCCGCGCCCGGCGCAGCGCCCCGCCTGCGTCCTCATCCGCAGGCGCCGCCTCCCCCGTGCTCCCGCTATGCTCGAGCACGGCAAAGAAATGGCCCTCCCCCTGCATCAGGTGGGGCCAGATGCGGCCTGCGGCCGCCACCTGCGCCGCGCTCTCGGGCGTGTAGCGCCCGCTTGGCGCGAGCCAGTCCGCCCGGCCCGGGGCTAGGCCGAGGCTCGCGGGGATCACCGCCACCCTGAAGTCCGGGTGGCCGCTCAAAAACTCCGCAATCATACCTTCGTTCTCTTCCGGAGAGAACGTGCATGTCGAGTACACGATGCGGCCCCCAGGGGCCAACAGGGCCGCCGCATGGGCTAGAATGTCGCGCTGCATCAGCACGCATTTCTCGACGGAATGCTTCTCCCACTGCTTGGCCATTTCCTCGTCCTTACGGAACATGCCTTCGCCCGAGCAGGGAGCGTCAATCAGGATTTTATCAAAAAACGAAGGGAACGACCTCACCAGCGAAGCAGGCCACTCATTCAGAACGATCGCATTGCTGACTCCGGCCAGTTCGAGATTTTTCGCAAGCGCCTTGACCCGTTCTCCTGCATTATCATTGGCCGCAAGTAGTCCAAGTCCTTGAAGCTTTGAGGCGATTTGCGTAGATTTGCCGCCGGGAGCCGCACACAAATCCAAAACCCGGTCCCCGGGAACGACGCCCAGCAGCTCCACGGGCATCATAGCGCTCGGTTCCTGTATGTAATATAGCCCTGCATGGTAGTAGGGATGTTTGCCGGGTCGATCTTCTTCCTGATAGTAGAAACCTTCAGGGGCCCAGGGAATCGGGCTGAGCGTAAACGGGTTGTATTTGCTGAATGCAGCCAGGCTCACTTTATTCGTATTCACCCGGAGCCCGTAATAACGCGGCTTCTCATAGGAAGCCATAAATGCGGGGTATTCTTCTCCCAGCAGCTGTTGCATTTTATCCAGAAACGCTTCCGGCAGTACCGAACTCATAGCAGCTACACGCTCTTTTCTTAGCCTTACTTCTGTCACAATCCAAGGCGGTTTCTATAGAATTATAGACATAAGATGCAAGTTTGGACAAGGATGTAGTATAATTTATCATATTCTATTTTACTGTATAAGGGGTGTCTTATGAAGAAAATCAGTATCTTTGTGGGTCTTATTATGGCTCTTCTCGTTTTGATTTATTTTCTTAACAATACGACAGCGAACAATGCGTACGGCATCAGCTCCAGCAAACTGCACGCAGAGACTCGCGAACAATTAAAAGATCCGAATTACCAGAATATTATCAAACCCGCGGATCTCGAAAGCAAAATCGCCAGCGGCGACGGGGTATTCGTTTACTTCTACTCCTCCGCCTGCCCGCACTGCAAACGTACCACACCGGTGCTGAATCCCATCGCAGAAGAAGTCGGCGTGGAGCTCGAACAATTCAATCTGCTGGAATTTGACGGCGGATGGCTGAAATACAATATTGAAGGAACACCGACCCTCGTATACTATAAAGGCGGCAAGGAAGTAGATCGTCTGGCGGACGGAATCCGCGAAGAGGGTGCTACGGCGGGGAACACTGAGGAAGATTTCCGGAATTTCCTTACCAAGCATAAAGGGGAGTAATCGATGATCCGAAGAAGGAATCTGTTTTGGATAGCGTTGCTGACGTTTTGCCTGTTCAGTGTCATCATAACGGCATGCGGCAAAGAGGATTCTTCCGCCTCGGGCCAGCATACGAGCCACAACTCGCATGAGACTCTGGTTGAGACCGCATCCGCTAAAGAGCTTCCGGATTTCCTGAGCAAGTATACCCCGCGTACCCGCGAACTTTATGCCAAAGCGGACGAACACGAGGAACTGCTCAAAATGCTGAACTGTTACTGCGGATGCATGGATTATGCAGAAGATGCTCATACGTCTTTATACAGATGCTACATTCAAGGCAAGCAGGACGGAAAGATTACCTGGACTGACCACGCAACACAATGCGGCATCTGCACGAACGAAGTGAAAGATGCAGTCGATATGAAGAACAAAGGGATGTCCAACGAGGACATCGTGAAAGCGATCGATAAAGCTTATAAGGGAATTTAACAAGAAAGCCCCGGACCTAGTGTCCGGGGCTTCGCTTTACGTTGTTTATGCTCGGATCAGCTCTTCCAGCAAAGGATCCGTGATTCGTATCGTTACCTCATATGGAGCCAGGGAGGTTTGTTCCTCAGCCGCCTGTTGTAAACGCATCAGGTATGCTTCGATATCCGACCGGAAGCGAGCCAAGTGAATGCCAAGAATGAGATCAGGATAAAGCCTCAGTTTCGACAATGCTGCCTCCAGGAGCTTAACAGCTCCCCCGTAATTGCCGTTGTCGTGGTGATATAGGCCTACCGCAGCCTGCAGCAACCCCTGAAACAGAGGATTCCGCCCTTCTTCCAGCCAAAGCTCTTCCATCAGATCATGACAGGTATAATAATCCCGTTCTAAATTGAAGCAGCGCAGAAAGCCGATATACAGCCGGTCATAGCCGCCGTCCATCAATTTCCGCCTTTTTTGGCTCTCTGGATCGAGGCTTGGATCTCCCTGTGGACCTCTTTAATTTCGTAGACGTTGTTCTCCTCCCAAGCTTCGTTAAACCGCATTTGAAACTGGACGGCTTCCCTCACCCGGTGGAAGAAATACAACTCCTGAATCCCGTTCAGCACCTTATGGACAATGATCGAACTGTCTTCAAAGCTCTTCTGGGCTTCAACGATGTCCTCACGGATATTTGACATTTCCTTATCCAGAATGAAAGCCGCCTGGGCAGCGTTTCTTAACCGGACCCGCACTTCTTCCGGAAGCTGTTCCTTGTATTTATAGTTCAGAGAATGTTCGATCGTCGCCCAGAAATTCATTGCGAGCGTACGAATCTGAATCTCGGCCAGCACCTTCTTAAGTCCGATCGCCGTCTGAACAGGATATTCCACGATAATATGAAACGAGCGGTAACCGCTGTCTTTAAAATTAGTGATATAGTCCTTCTCATACTTTACGATGAGATCCTGCCGCAGCCGGATTAAATCAGCCACCCTATGAATATCCTCTACGAACTGGCACATAATCCGGATGCCTGCAATATCCTCGATTCCGGTTTCGATCTGTTCCATCGGTACTGATAAACGTTTGGATTTCTCCAGGATGCTGGATATTTTCTTAACCCGCCCTGTAACAAATTCAATGGGAGCGTACTCGTCCCGGGATCTAAGTTCAGAGCGCAGTGTTTTGAATTTTACTTTCAGTTCCTCTACTGCTTGTTCGTAAGGCTGCAGAAATTTCCCCCAGTCCCTAACATCCATTAGCCCCCGCCTCCTTGTTGAATAAGCTTCTTACTCGGTTCCTACCGCTTCGCTTATATGTTTGAAACCGTCTCTCCGCAGCAGCTCCCGCAGGCCTGCATGGATTTCGCGGTTGATACCCGGCCCTTTATAAATCAAGGCTGTGTATATTTCTATCATCGAAGCGCCTGCCTTAATCTTGTCATAGGCATCCTGAGCGTTAAATATACCTCCGGAGCCGATAATCGGCAGCTTTCCGCCTGTTTGCTTATAGATTTTCTTGACCATCGCCGTCGATTTCTCGAACAACGGCCTTCCGCTTAACCCTCCGGCTTCCTTCGCGTGACGATGCTTGAGCCCTTCCCGGTCCAGCGTCGTATTGGTAGCGATAATGCCCGAAACCCCGCTTTTGCTGATCGTATCCGTGATCATTTCCAGTTCGTGATCGTTCAAGTCCGGCGCGATTTTCACCAGAACCGGTTTGACCTTTCCGCCTGCTGTGGCGTGTTGAATCAACATTTCGTCCGTGACCGCAGCAAGCAGCGATTTTAATTCCTGCCCATGCTGAAGGCTTCTTAGATCCGGTGTATTCGGCGAGCTTATATTTACCACAAAAAAGTCCCCGTGTCGGTAGAGTGCCCGGATGCATTTCCGGTAATCCGATTCGGCCTCTTCATTCGGCGTATTTTTGTTTTTGCCGATATTGACGGCTATAGGAATGCTGCGTTTCGAAACCTTCTGCAAATGAAGGGCCATCGTTTCCGCACCCACGTTATTAAACCCCATTCGATTGATTAAACCCTCATCCTCCGGCAGGCGGAACAGCCTTGGTTTCTCATTTCCTGCCTGTGCAACCGGCGTAATGGTGCCAACTTCCGCGAATCCGAAGCCGATGGAAGAGAACCCGGGTACGGCTTCCCCGTTTTTATCCAGCCCTGCTGCCAAACCGATCACATTGGGAAAGTGCAGCCCCCATAAATCCATGCTTAACTCCGGTGTTTCCTTCACTCCATACATAGATTCCAGTAAGGGCAGCATTCCAGGCCATCCGGCCGTCCGCCGCATCCCGTTCACGATCAGATGATGCGCCTTTTCCGGGTCCATTCGAAATAATACAGGTTTTGCTACATTTGTGTACAGCATACTCGACTCTCCACTTCTCAGGAATTGACTCTACCCTTCAGTTTATCGTTTTCAGCCGTAAAAGGGAAGTGTACGGGAGCGGAAACTCCTATGGAAAACGATGAATAAAGCGGTTACAATATAAGTATAGTCTATTGATTCCTATGTAGGGGGAATGTCCGTGTCGAAGCGAAAACCGCCTGTGATCCAGCATAGAAAGAAAGAGGAAGTCAACCGAAAAGCATTATTCTGGAGCCTGCTCAGCATGGGAGTTTTTGTAATCGCGGTAACAGTGCTGCTGGTTTTAGACAAATAACATCGATTCCGCCCGAAACGGAAATAACCCGGTTCTTCCAAATGGAAGCCCGGGTTTTTCATGTTATAGCTGCCTCGCCTTTACTTTAGAACAATACGGTCTCTTAAAATCACTGCCTGATAAGCCGCATTCCACTGCACATCCATATGAACGGCTTCAGCGAAAAATCTAACAGGAACGAATGTTGTTCCATTCTTCGCAAACGGTGCGGCATCGGTCGTTACGGTTTTCGCTTTTCCATTTTCCGTTACGCTCACTTGGGTGCTTCCCAGCTTCAGTTCAATGCTCGAAGTTCCTTTGCTTAACAGGACCTCACCGATTTTGCCATAGGAGACTTTGTATCCCAGAGCCTCGGTCACAGCGCGCAAAGGGATCATGACTCTGGAGCGGACGCTAATAGGGTTGGCATTCTTCCCTATTGCCTTCTGCCCGTATAATACTTTCAGCGGACCGCCCTTAGCAGTTCCCTCAGGGAATTGATAGGGGGCCAATTTCCGGATTTTATGATTGGATGAGTCCGCGATATAAATAACACCGTTGGGACCGGCCGCAACATCCGCAGGACGATCGAGCAGAGCATAAGCCGCAACACCGTCTGCTTCCCCGCGCTCCGCGTCCATGCTTCCAGCTAGAGTGTAAACTTGTCCGTTAAACAAATAACGTACCGCATGATTAAGCATATCGGCTATAAGCAGCCCGCCTTCCGATGTAAGGGCAATACCTGCAGGCCTGTCGAATTTGGCTTGCGGAGCTTTGCCATTGATATAATCTCCTGCAGCATAAAGCTCGTTAGGATTATAGGCAGTACCTTGCAACCCGGCTCCCCCGCCTGCAACGGTAGAGACCGTACCCGCCTTTAGGTCGATATATCGGATCCTCTGATTTCCCGAATCGCTGACATATAAGTTTCCTTTTCCATCGAGGGCAACGGAAGTAGGCTCATTAAACTTGGCGTGCTGCAGCGGTCCGTCCTTGAAGTCCCCTGCAGGGGCTGCTTCCCCGGGAAAGACCTCTACCAGCCTGTCCGATGCTGCATTTAAAGTAGTGACCTTGCCGTTTCTATCGATTTTTCGGATCAGATGATTCAGCGTATCGGCCACGTACAGTATTCCGTCCGGAGCCGCGGCCACATCAGAAGGGTGATGAAAGCCGGCTTCTTTGCCCGCTCCATCCTGCGAACCGAAAACTCCGCTGCCCGCTATGGTACTTACATTTCCATTCCTGTCGATTTTGCGGATTGAATGATTATCATTGTCGGCCACGTAATAATTCCCAAGACCGTCAGCTGAAATGCCTAGAGGCCCATTAAAGAAAGCCTCGTTAGCCGGGCCGTCCCATAATCCGCCCACCGGTAGGTTTTCTGCATCTTTGTTAATATAATTTCCGGCAAGGGTTAACACCTTCCCCCCCTGAATGCGTCGGATTTGCTGGTTCTTCGTATCTGCAATCAGCAGCGTTCCGTCGCTTGCCAATTCCACACCGGACGGCATCCGAAAAGCGGCCTCCATTGCGGGCCCATCCTTTTCGGAAAAATCTCCGCTCCCTGCCGCCGTCGTTACCTCATACATCGCCCGCTGCTTCAAGATCGTACTTTTCTGTCCGGCAGCATCAGCGGCAGCCGTCCCGCCCAACGTAAGCACAGCCGCCAAAACCGGCATCGTAACTTGTTTCCACATAGCTTACTCCCCTTATTTCCCCAAAATGTACAATCTGTTCTATTTATTTATCCAGCGAAAATAAACTTCCGTCGCCTTTTACTGCCTTCGCCTCTACCTCTATATTAATATTAGTCAAATCTGCGGAAGCTTTCATCGGGATTACCGCAAGCACCTGTTCAGAATTTACCGATACGCCCTGTACATTGCCATAATGAGAAATGACGTAAACGAATTCGTTCCGCGCCTCGTTAGCCGACGTTCCTTTCACTTCTTTAAAGCTTTCTACGCTTCTGTCTTTATTGAAAATAGTGCCTGTGCCAAGTTCAGCACCCGCTTGAGCATCGAGTCCGATACCGGGTCCATAGGAGAGGTGAAGTTCCAAGCCGTACAAATCCGTAATGCGGTCAAGAAGCACACTGACTGTAAACGATTCACCCGCTTTGACCGAACTCTTGGAAGGGACGGCCTTTACAATACCCTTTCCGGAAGGAGGATTCGAATTCCCGCTTCCGCTGTTCCCGTTGCTGGGATTCCCTTGGTTATTTTTCTTATTTTCCTTAAACTTTGCCTTCTCGGATTCGGTTAATTGAGCTAAAAATCTCTCCTGGGCATTTTTCAGCTCCGCTTCCAGTTTGGCCCGGTTGGCTTCTTCTAAAGTTTTCTGGGACTCTATCAACTGACGAAGCAGGCGCTCCAGCCTCTCGCGGTTTTCTTTAATCAACTGCTCCTCGTCCAGATAAGCAGGCTTTTCTTTCTTAATCGCTTCTCTCTCTTTCTCCAGCGCCTTATCCAAACCGGCTTGCGGATCCAGCGGTTTCACTTTCGTTACATCGATTTTTTGGGCGGGATTGCCGATTGATTTATTTGCCTCTTCAATCAGCTTGTCCAGTAAATTTTTCTCTATTTTTTTCTGGTTCAAAGCTTCTTTGGCTGCATTACCGATCAGATTGTTCAAATTAGCAGCAATGTTAGACAAGTCATCCTGGCTTGCAAAAACCAAAGCGCTCTTCTCTTCGAGCTTCTTGCCGCCTTGTTCCAGTGTCCGCATCATCTGCTCTATGAAAGCTTCATTCTCTTTTTGAATCGAGGCTGCATTGCTGATCATCGCCTTAATGACATCGGGAGAGCTGTTTCCTATCAATTGGCCGATATTCACCACTTCTACTCTGGCTTCGATCGGACCGGTCCCTGTTCTAGTATCTAACTGGATTTGCTGAGCAGGGTATAAATGTACCGTATTCGATTGCTGTGCATTGCCGGCGCCCGTGCTGATGTTTTGAATGGATGTGCTCTTGACTACCCCCGACATGACAACAGTTGAAACCACGCCGGTCATTGGATTCACCACAACGACAAAATGCGTTCCCCGCACGCCCATTACTGCCGTCGGCGTTTCAATTTGAAACTCGTCATCTCCGTTCAGCTTCGAAACCGAACTGTATACTGATCCTGATATAAGTTTCAGCTTGGATTTCTTGCCTCCGGCGGCTGAATTTTTCAAATCCGACACATAGAATGAACTGTTTTCCGCAAATGTCATCACATCTCCGGTTCTATCGCCAATCTGAAGCGTCAAGCTTGATTTGGCGCCTACCGAGACCTGATCCCCTTGATTCAGCGTCATATTCCGGAAAGCGGAGAAGCCCCGGCTGCCTCCCGCTTTCTTAACTTTCACCGTTCCTGACAACTCCACGATCTTCGCCGCTCTGCTTGTCTTGGCTTCCGCAGCCGGCAGGAGCGTCATGCTCAACATATGTAACAGCAATACCGCTGCAAGCAGCAGCGAGTACGGTCTCGTCCACACCTTCATTCCCACGTTGGTTTACCCCTTCCAATATGTACCTTTCTAGTACTTTCTTCCTCCTATTTTAGATGGCAGATAGGCATTAAGCAATTGGAAGATTGGTAAAATTTTATTATTTTTGACATGGTTATGAGCTGTTTCACCAAATTTCTCCGAGGAGTAAGGAAACCAAGCACAAAAAAAGCCCCCCGTTCCTAAGAACAAGAGGCTTTCCTATATTCGCAATTAACCTTCTTTGTTGAAAGCAGTGTCCGCGATCTTGATAGAATCCGTTGGGCATCCGTCCGCTGCATCCTGCATATCATCGTACAGGTCTTCCGGAATTTCTGTATTTCCGCGGTTCGCATCGGCGCTGTAAATCACTTCAGCCAACCCTTCATCGTCGTAATCGTAAATGTCAGGTGCAGTAGCGCCGCAAGCTCCGCAAGCGATGCATGTGTCTTTCTCTACCCAAGTATACTTAGCCATTATAACAAACCTCCATCGATATGAGCTCAAATGATTAAAACATGCTATCTACAATATAATACATACGCTTTGAAAGTTCAAACGATAACTGTTCTCGTTACACGTTCCGGCCGTTAGTATTTTACCCATCCTTCCCCGCGCTACTCCTCGCTTTCCTTTCTCAATTTCAAATGGTCCATCTGCAGGGAAGTCCCGCGTACACGATGGTTCCGGATCAACGCGGACGGATCGTCTCCGAGCATTCCTGCCGTCAGTACGGCGCTTTCTCCGAACTTATCCCGCAGAAGATCGAGGGTCCGGTTCAATTCCGCTTTCTTCGGTGCCGCTTCATAATTGAATAGATCCAGCTGAATGGCCGCTTCCTCCCTGGCCGTCAGATTTTGAAGAGTGATCCCCAGCAGCCTGATCGGCTTATGGTGCCGCCAATGAAGCTCGAACAGCCTGCAAGCTTCTTTATAGATAACTCCTGCATCCTCGGTGGGCACCTCCAGCGTGGAAGAACGGGTAATCGTTTGCATATCCGGATTCCGGATCGTGATTTGGACTGTCGCCGCTACCAGCTCTTGTTTTCTAAGCCTTCTGGCGACCTGATCCGCAACGTTCAAAAACACCCTGTTCACATCGGCCGTCTCCGTAATATTTTGAGGCAGCGTTGTTGTATGTCCAATGGATTTGCTTTGTTCCCTGTCGGTATTCACCGGTGTGTCGTCCAACCCGTTGGCTGCCCGCTTCAACCAGGAACCGGTTACGCCGAACTCCCTGATCAGCATCCCTTCATCCGCCTTCGCCAATTCGCCCAGGTTATGGATACGTAGATGCTTCAGCTTTTCTGCCGTTTTGCCCCCGATTCCGTACATCGTGGAACAAGGCTTGTCCCAAAGAAGCGATGGAACGTCCCGGATGCGTAGTACGGTTATGCCGCTTGGCTTTTTCATATCGGACCCCATCTTGGCCAGCAGTTTATTCGGACCGATTCCGATCGAGCAGGGCAATCCCAATTCATTCAAGATCCGCTTCTGGATCGTTTCAGCTATCTCCAAAGGCGTGCCGAACTGCTTCGATCCTGTAATATCGACATAGCATTCATCGATGGACGACGCCTCCATGACGGGAGAATATTGATAGATTATATCCATAAAAGCATGCGAGTATCTTCTATATAAATGAAAATCCGGCTGCAGGAGAATTAACCCCGGAACTATTTTCAGCGCTTTCCCCACTTGCATGCCGGTCGTAATGCCAAGCCTCCGCGCAGCATAAGATGAAGTAACGATAATTCCTTTGCGCAGCTCCACGCTACCGGCAACTGCCAACGCCTTGCCGCGGTATTTATCCGGTTCTTCCGCTTCATGCACCGAACAGTAGAATGCATTCATGTCCACGTGGAGGATCACCCTCCCTTTGGAGGGGTAATACTCGTGCACCTTTTTCATACCATGTCCCTTCCAGTACTATTCTTCACTCTCTAGCATACGACTTTGCCGGGATAAGGGTCAATGCCCGTTCCGTCCTGCCAAAAAAGTTGTCTACAACGCTTTACATCGGTGATATAATAATGAATTATATTTGGACGCTTCTAGTTAAGGAGGACATAACATGACGACGCAGATCTCAATCTTCGACACGACCTTGCGCGACGGGACCCAAAGCGAAGGCATCAGCTTGTCCGCTGAAGATAAAATCAAGATTGCACAGAAACTTGACCAGCTGGGTGTTCATTATATTGAAGGCGGCATCCCCGGCAGCAATACGAAGGACATCGAGTTTTTTCAGCGGGCCAAGCAGTTGAACCTGAAGGCCAAGATTACTGCATTCGGCTTTACCCGCCGTAAAGATTCCGTGGCGGAGCACGACCCGAATCTTCACCGCATTCTGGAATCAGGCGCAGCAGCAGCGGCGATTGTCGGCAAGTCGTGGGACTTTCATGTTCACACTGCCCTCCAAACGTCACTTGAAGAAAATCTGGCCATGATCTATGACTCCATACGATATTTAAAGCAGCAGGGCATAGAAGCGATTTTCGATGCGGAGCATTTTTTCGACGGTTACAAGAATAACCCTGAGTATGCTTTAGCTGTGTTGAAGAAGACGGCGGAAGCCGGAGCAGACTGGATTACGCTTTGCGATACGAACGGCGGCACACTGCCCGGCGAAGTGCATGACATCGTTACAAGGGTAGTTCAGGAAATCCAAAGCCCGATTGGAATTCACACTCACAATGACTGCGAATTAGCAGTTGCCAATTCACTGGCTGCCGTCAACGCAGGTGCGCGCCAAGTGCAAGGCACGATCAACGGCTATGGCGAGCGCTGCGGAAACGCGAACCTTTGCTCGATCATTCCGAACCTGCAGGTGAAACAGAATTATAGCTGCATCAGCGACGAGCAGCTAACGCTATTAACCGGCTCTGCCCGATACATCAGTGAAATTGCCAACGTTCATATGCCTGTCTTCCAACCCTATGTCGGAAATGCCGCTTTCGCTCACAAAGGCGGAATCCATGTATCAGCCATTATGAAAGATGCCAAAACCTATGAACATATCCGGCCCGAATTAGTCGGCAACAAACAACGGGTGCTTGTCTCTGAACTTGCAGGCCAAAGCAACGTAATGCTGAAAGCGCAGGAACTGAACCTGGATATGAATTCGAACAGCGAGAAGACCAAGGAAATTATCGACCGGATCAAGAGTTTGGAGCATCACGGATACCAGTTTGAGGGCGCTGACGCCTCATTGGAACTTTTACTTAGAGATGCGTTCGGGCAAACGGAAGAAATTTTCACACTGGAGTCGTTCAAGCTTTTCGTCGAGAAGAACGCCAATCAGGCTGTCGTTTCGGAAGCTTTCGTAAAAATCAAAGTCGGCGAAGAAAAGATCTATACTGCTGCCGAGGGCAACGGTCCTGTAAACGCGTTGGACAACGCCCTGCGGAAAGCTCTCGTCCAATATTATCCGAATATTATGAATATGCATCTGGCTGACTATAAAGTGCGTGTAATCGATGAAAAAGACGCAACGGCAGCGAAAGTACGCGTGCTGATCGAATCGGCCAATACAGACCATTCGTGGAGTACCGTCGGCGTATCTCCAAACTTGATTGAAGCCAGCTGGGAAGCCTTGGTGGATTCTATCCGTTACGCGCTTCTGGGCCAAGTGAAGCAGGAAATTGCTGCCGAGCCGACCTTCGGCAAGATCGGCATTATCAATCATTAACAAATAAGCCGCTCATCCCATGAGCGGCTTCTTCTTATTCATTGAGGTTATCGAGACCATCGGCTGATCTGTTTCTTCAGTTCTTTCGGATCGACCGCCCCGTAAATGACTTCCCGGATAATCCCTTCCTGATCGATCAAATAACTGGTCGGAAATGCCATAATGCTGTATAAATCGGATACTTTACCCTGGGGATCAAGGAAGGACGGAAACGTAAAGCCATACTGTTTTACGAACGCAACTGCGTCTTCCTGTTTGTCGGACATGGTGCTGTTTACAGCATAGACATCAAGCCGGTCCTGATTCTGATCGTAAAATGCTTTCAGCTCAGGCGCTTCCTCCTTGCAAGGACCGCACCAGGAAGCCCAGAAATTCAATAGCAGCATTTTATCCCGGGTTCCCCCTACTTGATAAGACCCTCCATCCATACTCTTCAGGGAGAAGCTTGGCGCCATATGATTCTTCTTCGGTGCCTGCTCCATAGTTACTGCAGAAGCTTCCTTGGAAGCGTTGAATTGATATCCGATTAATCCCGCTACAATGAAAGCTGCCGTAATTACGATCCATTTCCTGTAATTCATCACTTGTCTGCGCCACCTTTGTTCCATCTATCGTTATTATAACCCTTCTGCAATAGTTTTACCAAGCGAAGCGTATCCACTACTCACCTTACTTAGACTGGCAGGTTTTGAAAGGTATGACTCCCCTATGTCCCGGGCATCTTATCGGTAACAATGATTAACGGAGGAGCCATTCCCTATGGAGCATACCAAGAATAAGAAGCTTTTGGACATCTCATTCGAAAGTGAAATGGACTTCCATGACGAAAAGGATGAGAAAAAGTCTTCCGGCAGCAAAGGAAAGTCTTCCGGTAAAGGACTTCTATGGCAATTTATCGCTATCGCCTCCATTCCTCTTGTTATGGTGCTTGGCAATTCCATGCTTGTGCCTATTTTGCCCGATTTGGAACGGGAGCTGGGGGTCAGCCAGTTTCAAAGCAGCCTGGTTATTACCTTATTTTCGGTGACGGCAGGACTGTTTATACCGATTGCAGGTTATTTGTCTGACAGGTTCAGCCGGAAAGCCGTCATTATCCCTTCCCTCATTGTTTATGGGGCGGCAGGAATCCTTGCAGGTTTCGGGGCGGTATGGAATTCCTACACCATCCTGATCATAGCGAGAGCGGTTCAAGGGTTGGGGGCGGCAGGCACGGCTCCGATTGCGATGGCGCTAGTCGGGGATCTATATAAAGGCGGTACGGAAAGTAAAGCACTGGGACTTACTGAAGCCTCTAACGGGACAGGGAAGGTTCTAAGTCCGATTATCGGTTCTCTGTTCGCCATGATTGTCTGGTACGCCCCATTTTTTGCCTTTCCGGTATTCTGTGTTCTTTCCCTTTTAGCCGTTATCTTTATCATTAAAGAACCGAAAAAAGAAAAACCGATGACCGGCCTGAAGAAATATTTGCATACGATCGGGGATATTTTTCAAAAGAATGGCAAATGGCTCGTCCCGTCCTTTTTCGCCGGTTCCCTCGCCTTGTTTATATTGTTTGGCGTGCTGTTTTACCTGTCGGATATTCTGGAAAAAGATCCTTACAACATTGACGGTGTCCTTAAAGGGGCGATTCTGGCGATCCCGCTTCTGGGTCTCGTGGTCACATCGTATACTACCGGAAGTATCATCAAAAAGAACGGCATACTGATGCGCAAGCTGATGAACATTGGCTTGGTAATCATGAGCGTGTCATTGGCTCTTACGATTTTCTTTCTGGACAGGATCTATATTTTCATTGGGCTCCTCACGTTAAGCAGTGTCGGCACAGGCCTGTTAGTTCCTTGTCTGAACACCATGATCACCGGCTCTGTGTCCAAAGGGGAACGCGGGATGATTACATCCCTTTACAGCTCTCTCCGCTTTCTCGGAGTGGCCGCCGGGCCTCCTTTATTCGGCTGGATGATGGAAAAATCACACAAGTTGATTTTTATCTCCGTATCCATCTTATCTGCCGTCACCCTGGCCTTGGTATTTTTTCTAATTAAGCCGGACAAAAAAGTAAGCTGACCGTTTCGGTCAGCTTTTGTCATGTGCGGTATATTATTAGTGCCTGCTTAAGTAAGCATACAAATCACCTAGTGTCGCCACTTGGCGAGATTCGATTTCTCCCATAAACTTCACCCATAACCGGGCTGTCATCAAGGCATCTTCCAAAGCTTGATGCCTTACCGTTACAGGTATCCGGTAGCTTTCAAGCAATTCGTCCAACCCGTAGGAAGGTCTCTTAGGATCCAGCCATTTGGCGATCATCATCGTATCGAGCAGCCTGTGGGTTAAGTTTACTTTCGAGGTTTTCCATAAGGCCGCATTGAGAAATTGTTTATCGTGACCGCTGGCATGGGCTACTAAGAGCCTTTTATCGATAAACTCCATGAAATTATGAAGGACCTCCATCAGTTCGGGAGCACTCTCCGCCATCTCATTCGTAATCCCCGTAAGTAACTCGATGTGTTCAGGCACTCTCCTTTTCGGGTTGACAAGGCTGTAAAACGTCTTATTCTCCTGAATTTGGCTTCCGAGTACAACCACCCCTCCGAAGGACAAAATTTCGTCGCCGCTGTTCGGATAAAATCCGGTTGTCTCCAGATCAAAAACGACAATTTCCAATTCTTTGAGCGGTAGGTCGTACAGTGAGTGTTTGCGCTGCTCTTTCATCATAGAGCGGATGAATGCCATCTGCTGCGCATTGCGGGGATTGTACATGGATGTTATTGCAGGTGTAAGGCCGCCCATTTTGTATAAGTTCCATAGCCCGCCTGTACGCTTGTCATTGCTCATCTGGACCCACCGCCCTTCGCGGCAAAGGCTGCTGCGGTTTTTTGAACTGTGCGCTGTAACCCTTTGCCGTCCCGGAGCGAAGAACGCAGCCGTTCCGTCACCTCTTTAGTCAACAGCTTAACCTTCAGCTTTCCGCTTGTTGTAAACATCCCTGATTCAAGCTTATGGGACGCCGTTGATCTCAGCATCATAATAAATACGAAGGACTCTGCCCAGCGCTCCAGAGTTTCCGCCTGCAGGCTGCCTTTGCGCTTTAACTCCGCGAGCCTGGCTAATGTGGATGTCTCGGTGATACCTGAACAGACAGATAACAGCCTGATCCCGTTGACAAAAGGAATGTAAGCTCCATATTTAATATCGATGCTGCCGGCATCTTCACCGTATTGTTCCTTCAGAAAATTGCCGAATACACCAAGCAAAATTTTGTGCCGAAGCGTGTTGTTCAGCATAGATTCGGCAACCTGCGGTGTGTTCCTGAACGTTTCAGCATAAAATTGTGCGGCTTGTTCCGCAATTTCCGGATTGCCGTAAACGCATCGCGCATCCGCTACGATCAGCAAATGCCTGATCTGCTCCCAGGTGCCGGCTGTCATCCAGCTGTAAATCATTTGGTTCCACTCGGTGATGCTCTTGCGCCATTGTGCATTCATGGCAGTCACATTGCCCTCGCAAGGAGGATACCCCACTGTTTGGAGATTAAAGACGATCAGATCGGATAAAGCTTCAAAATAACTGGAGGCCGTTTCCGCAGTTTCAACGCTCGGATCAGCGTAGATTAAACCGTTGTCCTGATCACTCCATAACGTCTGCTCCCTCCTGCCTCCGCTGCCAAACAAGACGAACGCGTAGGAAACAGGAGGAGGACCCATCCCGTCGCCGGCCAAACGCTGCTCCGACAATTGAATAGTCCTCCTGATCAAGGCATCGTGTATCAAATTTATCTCTTGGACATAAGTTTCATTCTGAGATTCCGGAACCGGAGGACCACACCGTTCATGAAACTTATCACGAACGGCACGAAGCTCCTTGACATCCCTTGAGTGACGAATACTGTCCAGCACATGCGTTATGATCTCTGCTTGCATGGGCCTCCCCCCGCAATATGAAGCTATAATAGAGTGCTGCTTTCTATTATGCCGTAATCGTTCCTTCTTTCTTCATTTGTTCCGGATAACCGTATGCGCCATGTTCACTCAAATCCAGACCGATGATTTCTTCCTCTTCCGTTACGCGAAGGCCGTTCAGCGCCTTAATTACACCAAGAAGTACGAAGGACACTGCAAATGCGAAAGCACCGCAGGCAACAATACTTAATGCTTGAACACCCAACTGTTCAAAGCCGCCGCCGTACAACAATCCGGCTTTTCCGATACCTACCTTCTCCACCAGATCAGGTGTTGCAAAGAATCCATTCGCCAGCGTTCCCCAGATTCCTGCCGCTCCGTGGACGGAAAGCGCATAAATCGGATCGTCGACCTTGATTTTCTCAAAAAACTTGGTGCTTCCGAATACGAGCAGTCCGGCAACTAAACCAATCACAATGGCTGCCCAAGGATCTACATAGGCACAAGATGCAGTTATTGCTACCAGACCGGCAAGAGCGCCGTTCAGCATTGTAGAAATATCGGCCTTACCCATGACTACCCAGGAGATCAGCAGCGCGGCTACAGCGCCGCCTGCGGCGCCAAGCTGGGTATTAAATGCTACAAAACCGAAGAATCCGTCCCCAACGGACACCGTGGAACCTGCGTTGAATCCGAACCAGCCGACCCACAATAAAAGTACCGAGAGAGCTGTGTACACTTGGTTGTGTCCTAAAATTTCATTGGCAGAGCCGTCTCTGTTAAATTTGCCGATCCGAGGCTTGAGCAGGATCGTTGCAGCCAGAGCTGCAGCGGCCCCCGTCAAGTGAACGACAGTGGATCCTGCAAAGTCCTGGGCACCGTCCTTGGCAAGCCAGCCGTCCGCGTTCCAAATCCAGTGTGCAATCACAGGGTAAACTATAGAGGAGAACAGGATTGCAAAAATCAAATAAACCGACAGCTTCGCTCTTTCAGCGAATCCTCCCCAGGCAATGGAGAGAGAAACGCCTGCGAAAGCAAGTTGGAATAAGAAAAATACGGAGCTTCCATACATACCCTCAATAGTAAAAGAAGGATTAAAGAAGAAGTCCGCCAATCCCAAAATCGGGTTGCCGCCGCTGCCGAAGGCGATTCCATACCCTACCGCCCAGAAAATCAGGGAACATAGTCCAAACGTAAAGATCGTTTTACCTGCCACATGTCCTGCGTTCTTCATTCGGGTAGAACCGGTTTCCAATAGAATAAATCCGCCCTGCATCAAAATGACCAGAATAGCCCCAAGCATAACCCATACCGAATCCAGACCGATCGTCGTTGCCGGAGCAGGGTCTTCCGCGAATGCCAGCGTCGGGAACATAAGCAGCATTGCACCTAAAGCGATTAATGATTTCTTTACCATTTCAACCACTCCCCTTAAATAATGTCATATAATATAACATTACGTGATAAACTTAATGTCATTATAGTCTGTTATTCCTATTTTGACAATATATATTTGTGTAAATATTCATAAAAAACGTAGGTTACTTGTCTTCTTGTATAAGATAATTCGTTTTTCAGATGCACATGTCACTATAGTTAACGTACATTCGGCATAACTTCCCCGACTTAGGTCTGTTTCAAAGCATTACGTTTGACTGTATAGTTTAGATTGAAGTATCATTATTTTAGTTATGACGGGCATTTATCGCACAACAAGTAAAGAGGTGAGCTGAAGTGAGCCAATTATACCGGATCGGAGAACTCGCCCGACTCTCCGAAGTCAGCCAGAGAACGATCGATTACTACACGACACTGGGGCTTATCCAGCCGGAGAAACGTTCAGATAAGAACTACCGGCTTTACAGCGACGAGACACTGACTCGGCTAAAACGTATTGAGATGATGAAAAAAGAGAAGTATACGTTAGAAGAAATAAGAACTTCTTTGCGCAGTTGGAACAAAGTATCCAATGAAGAAGCGTTAGCGGAGAGGTTTACCGCTCTGCAGATGCATATGCAACAGCTGGAGCGTGAAGTCAAGGAACTTAGTCCGATCATCGAGAAGTTGAAACCAAATCAGCTTCAGAACGTATTTAAGAATTTAACACCGCAAAGCGCAGCCGTTATCGAGTCACTGCTGCTGCTTCTTGGCAAGGGGCCGCTGATGTAAGCTCTTATGACACAACTCCCCGGCCAGCGGGCATATTTCATTCAACGGAGGGAGAATTGTATGTTTTATCCATACGGGTTTCATTTTATGGACTTCTTCATTTTCGCCGCTTTCGGCTTATCGATTTGGGCCCAGTTTCGTGTGAAGGGCACCTTTAACAAATGGTCCCAGGTACCTGTCTCTACCGGTTTGACAGGCTACGAAGCAGCCAGAAGAATGCTGGATGCCAACGGACTCCGGGATGTACCGATTGAACCGGTGCGGGGAAGGCTTACTGATCACTACGATCCGATTCACCGCGTTGTCCGTCTATCCGAACCGGTCTATTATGAACAGTCCATTGCTGCGGTTTCCGTAGCCTGCCATGAGATCGGCCATGCCATTCAGCACAAGATGAGCTATCCTATGCTGACGCTGCGTCACAGGATGTTCCCGGCCGTGAGCTTCGCATCCGGGACGGCACCGTTTTTAATCATTGCCGGTCTTATTTTTCAACAGTTTAACTTCCTGCTTGGCCTGGGAATCATCTTCTTCTCGGCAGCCGTCCTGTTTCAAGTCGTTACGCTTCCCGTGGAGTTTAACGCCAGCAGCAGGGCCCGGAACCAGATGATCGCAGAAGGTTTCATCAGCAACGATGAAGAGCGGGGGGCAGCCAAGGTTCTGAATGCCGCCGCACTTACCTATGTTGCGGCAGCGTTGATCTCTGTCCTTGAGCTTCTGAAATATATCCTCATTTTCACAGGCCGGAACGAAGACTAAAAGGAAAAGGGGTTGAGCCCGAATGGCTCAACCCCTCTCTTATATAAGAAGATACTTCAACCGCTAAACGAAGCCGCTCATCCCCAGAGGTCTCGTGCAGCGGTTCTTTTATTTGCCTTTCCCGATGGAACCGGCAAAATAGCTCAGTAAAAATTTATAAAATACTTCCGCCACCAGCGGAAGCTCTTCATTGGAGCGCCGAATCAGCCCGATGGTCCGTGTTACATCCGGTTCACTTACTTTGACTTTCACCGGCTGAAGCAAGCTTGTCTCGAACAAAGCCATCCCGGGAAGCAGGCTTACGCCCATCCCCGCCGCCACCAGTCCGCGGATCGTATCCGTTTCTTCTCCTTCAAAACCGATCGACGGGGTGAATCCCGCTTTCAAACATGCATTCCAAACGATCGGCCTTAGAGAATACCCTTCTCTGAAGAGTACAAAGGACTCGTCCTTCAGCTCTGCCAGTTTAATGGACTCACAACCCGACAGCGGATGATTAGGCGGGAGAATGGCGTACAGCTCTTCTGTGAGCAACGGTTCGCTTATAACCTGATCGTGCTTCTCCGGACTTGGCGAAATAAAGGCCAAGTCCACTTCTCCTTCAGCCACATCCTTAATCAAAGAGTTATACATCCCCTGCTTGAACCGGAATTTAACATTCGGATGCTCTTTACGGAATTGGGAGACTACAGAAGGAATCAGTTGAATACCTAGGCTATGGGGGAAGCCTAGCCGGATTTCCCCAAGTTCGGGATCCAGAAACTCATGAACTTCATTTACAGCCCGATGTAAATCGCCCAGAATCGTTTCCACCCTGGCCAGAAACAGCTTCCCTACAGAAGTCAGCTGAAGGTTCCTTCCTTTCTGCAGAAACAAATTCACGCCCAGCTCCTCTTCCAGCTGATGAATCTGCCTGGAGACCGCCGATTGTGCCACATGCAGCTCTTCCGCCGCCTGTGTTACATGCTGCTTCCGCGCCACTTTTACAAAATACTGAAGCTGTCTTAACTCCACCTGAATCTCTCCGTTTCCGCATCAAGTTCCGCATTGGACAATGTTGAATTTAAACGTTTATAATGAGTACGTTGGTAAACTTAACCTTACCTAATTTAAAGGAGGAACATAATCATGTCCCAAGAACGTACTGGCGCAGCCACATTCAAGAGCAACCCGATCACCCTGATTGGTCCCGAAATCAAAGTAGGAGATAAAGCTCCTGATTTCCATGTCAACAAGAACCTGCTTGAGGAAGTAACGCTGGCTACATACGCTAACAAAATTAAACTGATCAGTGTTGTTCCTTCCCTGGATACCGGCGTATGCGATATGCAGACCCGCCGATTCAACGAAGAAGCGGCTAACTTGGGAGACAACGTAGTAGTTCTTACGATTTCCGTGGATCTGCCGTTTGCACAAGCCCGCTGGTGCGGAGCTGCCGGAGTGGACAAACTTGTAACTCTGTCCGACTACAAGACGAAATCCTTCGGTACGGCATATGGCGTACTGATCAAGGAATTCCAACTGGACATGAGGTCTATCTTCGTAGTGGATGCTAACGATGTTGTCCAATACGTAGAATACTTACCGGAAATGACAGAACACCCTAACTATGATCAAGCGATTGCCGCTGTGAAAGCACTGCTGTAATCCGGACATCTCATATCGCATAACCGCATGACAAAAGCGAGGAAGGACTCCCCTTCTCTCGCTTTTTGGGTTGCTGACCTATTTCATCGAAGCCAGGCATCTTAGTGCCTGTAGGATGCGGCTCACAGCCAGTCCTTATTCAGATGCTTTATAATCCTTTAATTTCCTGTCTAAAGCCGAATGGATGTCAAGAATGGTCCGGTAATTTGATCCCAAGTCCCCCAGCGAACCGCGGGAAGCGGAATAAACATCAATTGCCGACTTATTAGGGTTAATTTTCACAAGCGTCAAAGTAATGTCCTGAATCCGTCCCGTAAAGGTCTTCTTCTCCAGTACGATCTCTCCAACGCTCTTCACTTCGTGCAAAACTTTATATCCGGGCATCTTCTTAACGGCGGAAAGTACTTCCTCCCAGAAGTCGTCGGCTGCCATCCGGTAATATCTTGTCTTCAGCAGCGGATCCTTGGCTTTCTCTCCTGTCTGCTCATGGCTGCGGATTAATCCGGTTAATACTCTCTTTAACAAAAGTGTTGTACCCCCTATTCAAGTCCGTTGCTACTTTGTGTTATACACTATCTTACCATTGTTGTTCCTGAAAGATCAATAAGGGCCGTGAACTTGTCTGCTTTTGCAGGTTAATCCTTATAAACAAAAAAAGACCCGTAAAGGGTCTGTTTATGTAATAATGGGTCCCGCTTATGCCGTCCGGTTCCTGTGTTTCAGAACCCGCTCTCGCAGGTGGGTGTCCTCAGCAGCGTTTTTGAAGTCCCCGTTCGTGGGGCAGTTCAGCCGCGCTGTCTTATTGAACTCCCGTGAAACAGTCATTGGTTCAAAACAACTGAGAACCGTTACGTACATCGCAGGATGATGTTTCTTATTATAGTGATTTTGCCGGCCAAAGGCAAGTTTAAGAATTTTCCTTGGTTTCCACTGCTTCCGAAGCCTTTCGTTCCTCTTCTGCTGCTTCTTCCGCGGCAAGCGCCTCTTGTTCCAGCTTTAACTGGGATTTAGTGAAGATCCGGTGGAACTGAAAGAAGGACATATAGGCAATGATACTGCCCATAAAGAACGGAATGAGAAACGTGAACCGGAAGAAGCTGATGTAAAGAACGAACAGATTTACAACCAGTAGCAGAACTGTAGTAACAGGACGCCCGATCGTGATCAGCAGCGCATTCTTCAGCACCTGCAAAAACTTCATATGAAAATGTACCATCACGGAAAAGAAATGAAACATAGAAGCAAATAAGAAAGCGGACAAAGCAATAAACAGATAACCTACCAGCTGGAAGCTGCCGTTCTGCCCTTGATAAAAAACGAAGTTGACATAAAATACGACACTGATCAGCGTATAGACCAACCCGCCCAGAAAGCTTTGCTTGTAATTTTCTTTATATCCGCGGAAAAATGTCTTGAACAATGGCACATCTTCATCGCCTGTCACCCATTTGCGTGCCACTGTAAACATGGCCCCCGTAGCAGGGAAGAACGTCAAGGAGCCTACAATCCCGATCAGCAAATAACCGACTACAAGCCCGGACGTATCAGGAGCAGCGGCAAATCCTTGCAGGAAACCGATGACTACAAAAATAAACGGGACGGAACAGATGACCCAAAGCAAATTAATAACGGAAAGCCTCATGATCCACTCAGAGATCTTATAAAAGCCCCCCATCAAACCTCTCATTTCCACTGACGTTGCCTCCTCAAATCTATAGCGTTTACACAATTATAACCTAACTATAATATACATTCGACAAATTCTCCAGTGCCCATTTTCCCCTTGTCTGGGTAGACGTCTAATCGGTTCAGCTTTGCCGGCATATCTTATAATTGTTACCAGATATCCTATGATTACAAAGGAGGCACTCATATATGACAGCAGCAGGTTACGGCGGCTTCACTTCCACAGGAGCGATTCTGGTTCTATTCATTCTTTTGGTAATTATCAGCATGACTTTCATGTACTAATCCATCTTCAGAAGCAGTGAAAGTCAATATGACTATGAATCGAAAAAGAAAGACGAAGGACCCGGGTCCTTCGTCTTTTCGTTATTTCATTAGACTCTGTTCTGATATTTCTCCGGAATGAAACGATCTATCCGCCTAAAGGACGGCGTCAGCCGTTTCACCTTGTTTCTGCAAAATTGCTGCGGGGCTTGCGGGGACCATCGGATTTCGGACGGCTGTCTTTCGAATAGCTTCTGCCCGTTCCGCCGTCACGGCGTTCCCCTTCTTTCCAACCGCCTTCACGACGTCCGCCGGTGCGGGGGCCGGAACTTCTTTGTCCGCCGCCGGATCCGTAGGAGCTGCCGCCAAAGCGTCTGTTGCCGCCAAACTTGCTGTCGCCAAAGCGCTTCTTCTTCGCACGAAGCGGCTCTTCCGGCGTAAGCTCAACGTTCACATCTTTGCGTTCGCCTGTAAGAAGCTTCATAGCTGCAGCAAGCAGGTTCACGGAGTCATACTGTTCCAGCAATTGGATCGCAATGCCCTTAAACTCATTGGATTCCTCGTTGTTCAAAACCTCGATTAATTTCTCAGCCGTCAGCTTCTGTTTTCCTTCGATCGCTTCAGCTAAACTTGGCAAAGGCTTCTTCGTGATTTTGTGGCGCGTAATCTTTTCGATGAAATGCAGGTGATCGATCTCCCGCGGAGAAACGAACGTCCAGGCAGTACCCTCTCTCCCTGCACGGCCCGTACGACCGATCCGGTGAACATAGCTTTCCGGATCCTGCGGCAGGTCAAAGTTAATAACGTGAGACACACCGGAGACATCCAGACCGCGAGCTGCAACATCTGTCGCAACCAATACGTCAATACTGCCGTCGCGGAACTTGCGCATAACGGCATCACGCTGGTTCTGCGAAAGATCCCCGTGCAGGCCGTCAGCCGTGTAACCGCGCTTTTGCAGAGCTTCGGCCAACTCGTCAACCCGGCGCTTCGTCCGCCCGAAGATAATAGCCAATTCAGGAGCTTCCATGTCCAACAAACGGCTTAACGCATCGAATTTCTGGCGCTCGTGAATTTCCACATAAAATTGAGCAATCAAAGGCGCGCTGACTTGTTTCGGGATGACCGAAACATGCTCAGGGTTCTTCAGAAACTGATCCGCCAGCTTGCGGATGTTTGCAGGCATCGTTGCGGAGAACAACATCGTCTGGCGCTCTTCCGGAACCAGGCTCAGGATGGAAGTGATGTCTTCCATGAAGCCCATATCCAGCATTTCATCGGCTTCATCAAGGATAACCGTCTCAACGGAATCCAGCTTGATGGTCTTGCGGTTAATGTGGTCAAGCAAACGTCCCGGTGTTCCGATAATAACCTGCGGCTTCTTCTTCAGAGCGCGAATTTGTTTACCGATATCCTGTCCGCCGTAGATCGGAAGCGTACGGATTCCTTTGAACTTAGCCAGCTTCTCAATTTCTTCAGCAACCTGAATAGCCAATTCCCGCGTAGGCGCCATAATTAAAGCTACGATCTTGTCTTCGGAAGTTGAGATCTTGTTAATCAGCGGAATACCGAATGCTGCTGTCTTTCCCGTACCGGTTTGCGCTTGACCGATCAAGTCTCTTCCTGTAATTGCGACCGGAATGGACTTTGCTTGAATCGGTGTAGCTTCTTCAAAGCCCATTTCGCTGATGGATTGCATGACCTTTGGCTCCAGGCCAAGTTCACTAAATGTAATCAATAGATTTCAAACTCCTTTTCGTGAGGACGTACTCGTCCTTCTATGTCTGTACTCTTAAGTTCGACTCAGCACTTATTTTAGTATCCCTACGAACTTCATTTTTAACATGGCGGTCCGATTTCATTCCAGCCTTGAACCACCCAAAAAAACAAATTCCTCTGCCCGGAGGAAAAATTTAGCCGCCCTTAAGAATATCCAACATATTATATCACAATGTTCACCATGATTGCCAACTTTATGCGGGAAATAGGCAATCCTCATCAGAAAAGCTGTTTTCCTTCGTCCCTTTTGCCTATATAATGAATGATGTTGTCAGAACAAACCATACTACTTACTGAGGTGACTATCGTTTGAAACAGGTTTGGAACATACTGATTCTTGCCCTTGGGGCGGCTTTTATCGCTGCCGGGTTTAACCTATTCCTGATTCCGCTAAGCTTGCTCAGCGGGGGAATATCCGGTATCTCAATGCTTATCGGTTACTTTTTCGGCGGGAACATCGGTTTTATCTATTTGCTTCTGAATATACCTATCGCTATTTGGGGTTACTTCGTCCTTGGAAAGCGCTTTGTCGGCTACAGCGCAGTTTCCATTCTGGTTACGACCTGGTTCATGCAGATTTTGCCTACTTCCGGCGTTCCTTCCGATCAATTGCTGGGTGCCGTATTCGGCGGCGTATTAATCGGGATCGGCACAGGAATTTCTTTACGGGTTGGCGGATCCAGCGGCGGCTTTGATATCGTAGGGGCCATTTTCACCAGAAACCGGGATTTCCCCCTAGGTTCACTGCTGTTCGCGTTGAACGGCCTGGTAATCTTGGCGCTCGGGTTTAAAGAGAATTGGGATCTCGCGCTATTCTCTATGATTTCTATCTTTGTGACGGGAAAAATTATCGATATCATACATATTAAGCACGTTAAAGTTACCGCCATGATCGTTACCAGCCAGACCGATACCCTGCTCGATAAGCTGATGAAGCTTAATAGAGGGGTTACGATTATAAGAACCCGAGGGGGCTACACGCACTTGGACCGCGAAATGCTGATGACCGTCACGACCCGGTACGAATTAGTGGAACTTCAGAGGATCATTAAGGAAACCGATCCTAAGGCTTTTGTTAACATCGTTGAAACCGTTGCTGTATGGGGAGAATTCCGGCGTACCTAGAGCTCACCTTGTCCGGTTACACACCCATGTATTTATTGATCTAGATATGCTATAATGATTCCGAAAGTCCCGTTCCTCCGAAAATTTCATACAGTTCTGGTCGACCCCGGTTTACCTGGTTTCACGGAAAGGATGCTTTTTCTGATACGAATACAAATTCGATTGGAAGGGTGATTTTTGTGGAAATGGAAACAGTGAAGTTATCCAGTATTGTAGAGAAATTAACACCCGAGATGTATCCTTACTTGACGCAGGAGGAGCTCAATTCCTACATCGTTCTGCGGGATGGACTTGGGGTATTGCAGAAGCAGGATGCACTGGAGATTATCCAGTACAGTATTTGTGAACAACAGAAAGACGCCTTGATCCATTAAGGCGTCTTTTTTTATTTCGCTGTTCATGCCTTGGAATGAGAAGGATACTTAACAACTTGAAATTACTTACTCCTGAACACTTTGGTTGTACTTTGAAGCCCTAGTGTACAAAAACATCGCACAGGCGGCAGCGGCCAGGACAGCTCCAAATAAATACATGCCTGTTCCTCCATACTCTCCGCGAATCCAACCGCCTACAGAGCCGCCCGTGATGCCGGCAAGCCCCAGGAATACCGCAGCCAGAAAGGACTGCCCTGTTGACCGCAGATGCTCCGGAACAAGGCGAACCGCATAGCTGACGGCAGTGACCCAAAATACTCCGAATGTAAAAGCAGCGGTGCATTGAAGGAACATCAGTGCGGCCGGATCGGTCACATACGCATAAACGACCCAGCGTATCGCATAAAGACCAGCAGCAATGCCCAGAACAGCAAGCTCGTTTAACCTGTGCATGTACCTGCCGAGAATGGCGAACGCCGGAACTTCGCCGAAGGCAGCAATCGCCCAAGCCCAGCCTACCATCGTTTCCGAAGCGCCAAGCGAGCTTAGGTGAAGACCATATAAACTGTCATTCATCCGGTGAGGAATCATCAACAGGAATACCATCAGCAGGAAAATCAGAAAGCTGCGGTTGGAGAAAATCGACCGAACCGAACGGAGCGTGACCGGGCTTCCGGCAGCCGGAACGTCTTTCACCATAAATAAGAAGACAAACGCTGGAATCCATACAGCCCAGTAAATATATTTAATGTTTTGAATTCCGCCGATCTGGTCCAAAATATACGGGGAAAGGATGGCAACAGCCGTAAAGCCGATCGACCCCCACATACGTATAGAGCCGTAAGAAATGTTAGCTCTCACTGCAGAACTGATCGTCAGGCCGTCCAGCAGCGGCGAGGAAGGCATCATGAAGAAATAAAGCAGCAGTGAGCATACAAAAGAAACTGCAAAACTTTGAGCCGTAAATAAAACGATGCTTGATAACAGGGTAAAGCTCCATAGCAGAAATACAATTTTTTTTACCGTCTGCAGCCTGTCGCTTATATAACCCCACATCGGCTGGGCAAATACGGCGACGAACGGACCGATCATCATAAGAAGGCCTACTTGAAAGGAATCATAGCCCTGTTCGGCAAAATAAAGCGGCAAAAACGGAAGCAAGACCGCCTGCATCGCATAGTAACTGAAAATAAGTGCACGTAGCTTAACGATTTGATTATTCATCTCCGGGTCTCTTTTCTCTTTGTAGTAGTCCATTTCTATCGTTACATATGGTAACCCAGTTACCCGGAAAACACAAAAGGAATTTAAATTATTTCCCGGGCTATGACTCTGGATTAGAGTCCATTATAATGGGGTAAGAGGCAATAGGCTCAACTTGGGAGGAGTTTACATCATGGATTTTTTATTGGCAGCTATGTTATTACTTGGGAACCACGGAAATACCGAACACGACCTTACAACGGAAAAACTGCTGCTGGCATCCCTTCATCAGCAATCCGCTGCCCGCCCTGTTTCAGCTTCCGGAAGCACACAACCGACAGCGGTAAAAACAGATCCTCAGAAAGACGCTCCTGTCGTTAAGGGCGTCTATGCAACTGCCCACAGTGTGGCAGGCTCCAGAATGCAATCGCTACTGAAACTTCTGGACCAGACCGAACTGAATGCGATGGTCATCGATATTAAAGACGATTGGGGTTACGTTACATACAACAGCCAAAATCCGCAGATAACCGGCAAAGGCACTACCAAACCGATTATTAAGGATATTAAAAAACTGATGTCCACCCTAGAGCAGCACAAAATCTACCCGATCGCCCGGATTGTAGTCTTCAAAGATTCCGTATTGGCCAAACAGAAGCCGAACCTTTCCTTCGTAAAGAAAGACGGCACCGTCTGGAAGAACGGAAAAGGCGACAGCTTTGTGAACCCTTATGTAAAAGAAGTATGGGATTATAACATCGCCATTGCCAAGGAATCGGCCAAAGCAGGATTTAAAGAAATCCAGTTTGATTATGTCAGGTTTCCGGAAGGTTTTGAGAAAAAAGCGGACTCTTTAACCTTCTTTAAAGACCAGCGCAAACGTACCGAAGCAGTAGAGCAATTCGTTAAGTATGCCAGAGAGCAGCTTAATCCTCTGGGCGTAAGAGTGTCCGTCGATATATTCGGTTATGCCGCCTCTGTTCCGGCTGCGGAAGGCATCGGCCAAGATTTTCTGAAAATCTCCAAAAATGTGGACGTCATCTGCCCTATGATCTATCCTTCGCATTATACTGAGGGATGGTTTGGAGCGAAAGTACCGGATGCCGCACCCTACAAAACCATTGACGGCGCGACGAAAGATACCCATAAAAAGCTGGCCTCTATAGGTTCCATGAAGCCGGTAATCCGTCCTTGGATTCAGGATTTCACGGCCAGTTGGGTACCAGGGCATATCAAATACGGAAAAAAGGAAGTGGACGCGCAAATCAAAGCACTCCACGACAACGGTGTCGAAGAATTCCTGCTTTGGAATTCCGGCAACCGGTATACTGCAAATGCGGAATATTAAGAAACGCGAGGGCCTGAAATGAAAGGATTGAAGCTCCCAAAGGAACAAAAATTGCAACTCGTTATGAAGCTGCAAATCTATATGCAGGAACAATTGGACCAGGAGATTGGGGCATTACCTGCTGAACTGCTGCTTGACTTTGTTCTCCAAGAATGTGCACCACACGCATATAATCAGGCTATCGAGGATGCCGCTTCGCTCGTGACGGACCGCATGTCAGCAATGGAAGAAGATTTATTTGCCCTAAAACAGCAGATTAAACTGGCTCAAAGGTAAACCGCCGAGAATCTTACCTACGATAAGAGGCTGTCACCCCGGGATACTACATTCCGGGAAGACAGCCTCTTTCTATTGTTACAGTTTCTGAGCCATATTCAAAAAATACGTTACCGCGCGTAATACTCTTTGCTTCACTTTGTCATTAGCAGGCTCTCCATCCGGCCCGAACTCCTGGTCGGCTCCTCCGATGGAAATCCATTCCGGGCAGTTGATACCATGAAGATTACGAACGACCGCCTGAATTTGAAGCAGTGAGGATGTCCCTACGGCTCCGCCTGCAGAACTTACCGCGAGAACTGCTTTGCTGTCGAACTGCTCCGCGCTCACGAAATCAAGCGCATTCTTCAACACGCCAGTCATACCGCCGTGGTATTCAGGAGTTCCAAGCACGATTGCATCCGCCTCTTTCAACAGATTGCGAAGATGAATCACTTGTTCGTGATCCGATGGTTCATCATTACTGTAGAAAGGGACAGGAGTTGCTTGAAGATTGAACAGATCAGCCTCATGGCCATGATCGCGGATTGTTTGGGCAATAAATTGCATTAATTTCGCAGTGGAAGACTCTTTTCGGGCGGCGCCGGACAATAACGCTATTTTCATTTCATCACACTCCGGTATAAGATGATTGCTGTCTAACTTAATATACATAATAGTATGTAAAGTTTAATCAGTCAACCCTTATTCTGGAAATGTTTATTTTACGGTTTCAATGACATAACCGGAGCCTTTTTCGATCCGTTTCTTTTCAACAATAGCGACACTTTTCATTTCCGGTGTGGCAATATAATACTTCGCGGATACAGGCTCTATATAATCGAACGCCTTCTCATCATTCTCGGCGACCACGATGAGGTAAATCATCTGATCGGGTAACTCCACTTCCAATTTATACAAGTACATTATTCTTCCTCCTTTCCCCAAATGAAAAGCCCCGTCCCTTCTTCCGGAAGGAAGCAAGGTCCGGGACCGTTATCGTCCGTTTCTTATTGGGATAATCTCAAAGCCAGATCATACATTTCCCTGTTGAAAGGTTTCTTCGTGTTTACTACTTTATCGATATCCGTCGCTACCAATTCTCCATTGACAATGCCCAGCGCTTTGCCGGAATCGCCTGCCATTAGCTGGCGGACTGCGAAATCACCCAGGCGGCTGGCAAGAATCCGGTCGTTATGTGTTGGAGATCCACCGCGCTGAATGTGGCCAAGGACCGTCACACGTGGCTCAATGCCGTTACGCTCTGTAATTTGGCGGGAAATATCCTCACCGCTGCCTACGCCTTCAGCAACTACGATAATACTGTGGCGTTTCCCGTGCTGGAAGTTGTCGGACATGCGAGCCGCGACGTCATCCAAATCATAAGGAACTTCCGGCACCAAAATAGCTTCAGCCCCGCTTGCAAGCCCCGCAAACAAAGCGATGTCGCCGCAGTGGCGTCCCATTACTTCCACAACGGAAGAACGTTCATGGGATGTCATCGTATCGCGAAGCTTGTTGATCGCATCCACAACGATGCTCACTGCCGTATCGAAACCGATCGTGTAATCCGTGAACGGAATGTCGTTATCTATGGTTCCCGGCAGCCCCATTGTTCGGATTCCGAGCTTGGACAATTTATTTGCACCTTGGTAGGAACCGTCTCCGCCAATGACTACCAGCCCGTCGATTCCGCGTTTACGCAGGTTCTCCGCACCTAGCTGCTGCCCTTCCGGCGTCAAAAACTCTTTGCAGCGTGCCGTTTGCAAAATGGTTCCGCCGCGCTGAATAATATCACCAACACTGCGCAAATCCATCGGACGAATATCGTCCTTGATCAAACCTTGATATCCCCTTTGAACAGCGTAAACTTCCAAGCCGTGAAACAATGCGCTCCGCACTACTGCGCGTACCGCCGCGTTCATCCCTTGGGAGTCCCCCCCGCTGGTTAATACTGCTATTGATTTGACTGCTGCCATCTGATTTCCTCCTAGAAATAAAACTTAGCTTTCTCTATAGGTTGTTTCCGGTTTACCCTGTCTTTCGGATCCACATGCTGTTTACCCAGAAAAATAGCCTGGACATAGGACTGTTCTTCATCAGTTTGCGGGTTACGGCCTTTACTTCGGCTTGTCCGTTCACTTTGGGATCCGATAAATATAAGGCCAGTAAGCCTTCAATAATCATCCGGTGAAATGCCGGGCAATGCAGCCGGGTAATATCCTCTCGGGCTTGTTCCACGATAACGGCGATGCGTTCAGCCGTTGCTTCCCGGCTATCGTAGTAATTGCAGAAGTTCAGATCCCCTCCTGCAATATCCTCTTCCTGGTCAATTAGATAATCCAGAAGAATGTGGAGTCCGCATACATGCGGGAAGTAGGCACTACGGATATTTGCCGCTTTATCAGCTGTCATTCCTGGAACGGCCGCCTCCTGAAATAACGTAAACATCCCCAGCGTGGAACCCGTGGCGGCCGCGAACTCGTTCCAGCTTAACTGCGGATAATTATTACGGTGCCGCTCCCACCAGCGGAGCAGCTCTTCCTCCCGGAGATCATGCCGGATGTGCTTGTATACTTGAAGATCGCAGTAATAGCTCACCAATTCGATGACCTGTTCTTTAACGGCGGCATAGGAAGGGAGTTTAGCACAGCAGTCTCTGCAAGTCTGTACCAGTGCCCTTAGATAGCCCCCGTCATCCTTCTCGCTGCGGAATTCATAATAATCCTGCAATGGCAGTTCCGGTGTGACTGCATCCAGCATGGATTGATGCAGCCTGCGAAAATCGTCCGCGTCCAAGGATGTGCTCCGGTCGCACAGATTATCCAGATAATCGCTGATCGTCTGCAAAGCAACGATCAGCGGGATTAATACATGCCTCATGCCAAGGTTAGCCGCTGCATAAACCGCGCCCCCTTGGCAGTGGAATTCCTTATCTGCAATACTCGCCAGCGCCTGTCTCCTTAGTTCCTCGTCCGGAATTAGGCCCGCTTTGGCTCTCCAACCGTTCAGTTCCGTCCGGACCTCAGGAAGTATATATTTATAGACTCGGTACATTAAACGTATCGGGCCTTGGGGTACACTGTGATTAGTAGTTGTCTCCAACCTTCCGGCCTCCAAGTATGTCGTCCTGACTATTATATAATAGGATGGAGCCTACGTAAAATTCCAGTTTATCCGTGCATGCGGCTTTGGACTTCCTGATTCACCCTGTACCACAAATGAAGATCATTAATACGGCTCGCCAAGTCCGCTATTTCCCAATTCAACTCGCAGGACCGGGTAAAATCCGCCTCGTCATAAAGCTGGTTCTGTCTCGCAATGATACACTGTTCCAATTCCATAATACGGCTCGGTATACGCCCGCGGATATCCTCCCATTCAGCAAGTATGCTGTGGCGTTCCGTTTCGCTGTACTCTTCCCATTCCATATCTAATACGGGCAGACGGATTCCCATCCGCTCGTTCCAGATAAAACGGTAATTCATAGCTGAACCGCCTCTGATCCTTTAAGAATTCCATATGTTAATGTACCATCTTAAACGCTCTAAATCCAGCATTTTAGTCAACTCCTGCTTGGCATTCCATCCAAGGGGGGTTATAATTAGCATTAGCTATTAGTACCAAGTAATAAAACAAAGGACGGTACCTTATGGATTACTTAGAATTAAAGCAAGTGATACACGAACGCCGCAGTGTGCGCAAGTTTACAGACCAGGAAGTTACCGTAGAACAAATCCGTGAAATTATCGATTGTGCGCGCTACGCTCCGAGCGATACCAATTCCCAGACATGGGAGTTTATTGCGGTCGTCAACAAAGAGAAGATCAAGGAAATCGAAGCCATCACATGGGAGCAGCTCCATCTTCGCGCAGCACAAGCGGAAGAGAATGGACTGAACAAGGAAGCACGCCTGCTCACCAAATCGTTCGGACCTTATGCTACAGCCTTCTCCCAAGCGCCAGCTCTCATTATCTGTCTGGCCACTCCTTACCAGTCCAAGTTCCGGGAAAGAATTTTTGACCCGATTGCGCTGGTAGATAACGAAGTTTGGAGGGAAGAAGGCATCAAGAGTTCCTGCCTTGCAGCTCAGAATCTCATGTTGGCCGCCCACAGCATGGGACTCGGCACTTGCCCGATGACAGGACCTGTACTGCTTGCCGAACACCAGCTGAAAGAGTATTTGAATATTGGAGAAGACCGCCAGGTGAATATGGTGATCTCGCTAGGTTATCCGTCCGAAACACCGGGAAAGCTGCCGCGTAAAGAGATCGATGAGATCTTAACCGTAATCAATTAAATAGATGGCACCAAAAAAAGACAGCTCCCAGAGCTGTCTTTTCATGATTAACACGCGTTATTTCCCTGCCAGTTCCCCGATTTTATTCTTCAATTCAGCCTCAAGCCGGGCAATATCCGTTTCCGCCTGTTTCCGTTGGGCGCTTCCTTCCTTTTGAATCCGGATGGTGTCTTCCAAGGTGGCAATCAGGTTGGCATGCACTCGTTTCAGCGTATCCACCTCAACTACCCCCTTCTCATTTTCGCGGACGATGTCGGCATTGTTCGATTTCAACAGCTCCGAATTTTGTAGCAGCAGCTCATTGGTTGCGTTGGTAACCTCGCGCTGCAATTCAAGGGCTTTGCCCTGTCTGAAGAGCGAAACGGCTATTGCAATCTGATTTTTCCAAAGGGGAATGGTTGTCAATATCGAGCTTTGAATCTTCTCGGCAAGCATCTGGTTGTTATTCTGGATCAGCCGAAGCTGAGGAGCCGTCTGGATCGCGATGGTCCTGCTTACGATGAGTTCATGCACTTTTTTCTCAAATCTTCCCGTACATTGGATCATATCACTCAGTTCCTGAGCCTTTACCGGGTCTGTTGTATTCGACGCCTCCTGCTGCAGCTCCGGAATTACCCGCTCTTTCAGCTCCTGAAGCTTCAACTGGCCCGCCGCTATGTATAGTGCCAGCTGTTTGAAATGAGCCACGTTCTTCTTATAAAACGTATCCAGCATGACGTTATCCTTCATCAACTGCATCCTCGCCTCATCCAATCGGGCGGTGATCTCTTCCAATTGTACGCCTACCTTTTGATATTGGGCCAGCACCCTCTTTGCACGGTCGAATAAGGTACCGAAAACCGGCAGCTTGGAGGCAAATCCCTTCTTGGAAGATAATGTCTCTATGTTTACTTCTTTAATCTTCAGCATAAGTTCGGACAGCATTTGTCCGGCATATCCGCCGTCCTTAGTTCGGATATAGGAAAGAACCTGATCGGAAAAGGAGGAAATTTCCTCTTGCGTTTCATACCCGAAGACGGCCACAGACGCGCTGTCCATAATATCGAGATGGGCAGCAAGTGTCTGCGCCTGAGCGCGTTCTTCCTCCGTAAGGGTTTGCAGCCATGCCTGATCGTCTGCCGGCCGCGGTGCCCCCGTATGTTCTTTGGCGATATCGGAATCCATTGTCACGCTACATCCCTCCGTTCCCTGTGTAACCGTTAGTACGTTTTTGCGGCAAACAGGTTCCCTTTTCCATATCATGACGGATTTTGGAAGGATTGTAAACGATGGATATAAAGAAAAAGCAGCCCCTAGGGGCTGCTTCTCGTACACGATTTCAATGCTATGGCACTATTTATAAGTTAGAAAGTCTCCGATTGGAGCCTGATCTTATAATTTAGTTACGTTAGCTGCTTGAGGACCGCGGTTTCCTTCAGTGATTTCGAACTCAACTTCTTGACCTTCGTCAAGAGTCTTGAATCCTTCGCCTTGGATTGCGGAGAAGTGAACGAATACATCTTCGCCACCGTCAACAGAGATGAAACCGTAGCCTTTTTCTGCGTTAAACCATTTAACTGTACCTTTCAAGTGAACAACCTCCTAAAAATATCGTCTATAGACGAGTAACAAAATTATACTACAAGCCCGACGCCATATCAACCTGTATATTTCAAAACCGTTTTATTTTGGATATACAGAGATACTGATCAGACCCCGGAATAAAAGGCAAACGGGACATTCTTTGCTGAACGCTGACGCCGTCACGATTTACTTCCTGTAATACTATACCCAGATCAGGGTAAGGTTGAAACAATAAATTTACTAATGGATATATTTTTAAATCGCCGCCCCTCCGGCAAACCCTCAACAGCTCTTTCAGGGCCTGGCGGTGAAACTCCGCATCTAGCTGGGTACCGTATAAAAATAAAAAATGGCTGCACAGCACCAAATCGAAACTTTCATCTTCAAACGGCAGCGTCGGAAGCGAAGCCGCAATATAGCGGTCAGGCCGATGTTGAAAATCATCTGCAAACCGTTCTAAAGCAAGCTCCCTTCTATCCTTGTGCATGCTTGGATTCCCATAGAATGTCCAATCGAATTGGCCCGCCGTACGTTCAATTTTGGCAGTTGAGACTTTGATCTCCTCCCGGCCTCTTAGCACCAACTCCTGTGCCGTTCCGCCATACAGCGGGTCGGCCGCCACGCTGCGTACCCCTCTCTGACACGCTTCAGCCGTAAAGGAAGAGGCGCCAGCCGCTATGTCCAACACATCGGCGCCTTGCAACGCGCTTTCGTCGAGATCGAACATTCTCACATACTCATCATAAGATCTGCAGGTCATTGCGTATCCTGCCTGTTCGTACCCGATAGGTGATCCCATCATCTTGGATTGAGGTTCCAGTCCGTCTTCGTTCCTGTGATTCATCTCATCTCTCCTCTTCTATTCTCAGCTCGGCTCTCGTGATCCGCAAATAAGTTGCCACTTGCGGCTTCCCCTAATTTTACCACGGCTATTGCTTTCCGGCACCCCATCCGATATCATTTTTAGGAAAAGCTATCATTGTAGTAATTTGCAGCGAATGGAGTGACATCTTATGTTCAAAAAGCACCTTATTTATAAAAAAGATAACTGGAATATGCTGACCGTAGAGGTCCAGGGCAAAACGCTTATTCTCCGCGAAATCTCCGATCAATGGGGCGAAGAAGCCCACACGTTCATTTCCCGGCCCGAAATGATGCACTGGGCGAATAACCGGTTCAAGCGGGAACAGTTCGCAGGCAACGAAGAGGAATACGAAGCCATTATGGCGGCGTTTAAGGAAGTTTAACCGCAGCGCAAGAAGGCTGTCCCCCTCGGGACAGCCTTCTTCTTGAAACGGACGCTGCTTCGTTAATTGGACGGGCGGCTCGGTTCATGAAAGCCTGATTCGCTCGGCGATTTGGTATTGGCTTTGCTTTTGGAAGCATTGTTCGAAAGATCTGCCGCGCTTTGATTAGCCTGCTGCATCGACTGATTTTTGCCTTTGCTCATACGTACACCCCCTGTGGACATGATCCGGTTAGGATTGCCGCCCGCACTTCTTTCCATTCTCAAACGCAGCCTATTCTAAAATAAATGGAGCTGAACCTATGTTCTCCGAAACGAATTTGATTTTTATTATCGTCGCTTTCGCCTTTGCCGCCGTGCTGATCATGAGCCGGAATTCGATCGCGCCTCCATTCCGCCGGGGATTGGCCCTAATTGCGCTGGTCATGGTGGTATTTGCTTTTTTTCTTATCGTTTACAGCTTTCTTCATCTAGGCGATCAGCCCCAATCCCTTGAACAGCTATACTGAGGATAGGATCGAATGTTTCAACTTGGTTTTCTTTTCCTGAATCCTTATAATTGAATTGTGGTAAATGACGGGAGGAAAGGCCATACTAGGAAAAAATCGACAGTCAGGAGCGTTCCGGCCATGCGATGGATTCCTATACTTATGGCCGCAGGTCTGCTAAGCAGCCTTCTTCTTCCGGGACCCGCGGCATCACAGCACCAGAAACCCAAAACCCCAATCAGGAGGGATACGATGAGTCAAGTGGCCAAACGAACCGAGGTACCGGCGGAGCATCAATGGAAGCTGGAGGATTTATTCGAAAGCCAGGAAGCCTGGGACAAAGAATATCAGACGGTTAAAGAGCAATCGAAGCAAATCGCGGAATTCCAAGGGAAGCTGACGGATGCCGGAGCCGTAAAACAATGCTTTGAAATGGAAGACCAACTCTCCTTACATACGGAACGGCTATATGTGTATGCCAACATGAGGCATCATGAAGACACGGCGGAGCCTAAGTATCAGGCGTTATCCGATAAAGCCAACAAATTAAGCGTCGAAGTGAATGAATCCCTATCTTTTATTACGCCTGAAATTTTGTCCTTATCCGACGACAAGCTTTCCTCCTTCATCGCGGACCCTGAGCTGGCAAAGTTTAAAAAGACGTTGGAAGAAATGCGCCGCCAAAAGCCCCACGTGCTGTCCAAAAACGAGGAAGCCCTTCTCGCTCAAGCCGGTACGATCGCTCAGGCGCCGGGGAAAATTTTTAACCTATTGAATAATGCGGATCTGAAGTTCCCTAAGGTGAAGAATGAAAAAGGCGAAGAAACTGAGCTGACTCACGGCAGTTACATCCAGTTTTTGGAGAGCAAAAACCGGGAAGTAAGGAAGAACGCCTTTGAAGCGGTATATGCCACTTACAGCAAACAGAAGAACACGCTGGCCGCAACATTGAGCGCGAATGTGAATAAGAACGTATTCTATGCCAAGGCCCGCAAGTACCCGTCCGTTCTGGAAATGTCCCTGTTCGGCGACAATATTCCTAAGGAAGTGTACACGAACCTGATTGACACGATCCATGAGTATCTTCCTTTGATGCACCGTTATATGAATCTCCGGAAGAAACTGCTGAAAGTGGATGAACTGCATATGTACGATCTGTTTGCGCCTTTGGTGGAAGAGTTCGATATGGACATTCCTTATGAAGAGGCCAAAAAGAAAGTGTCGGAAAGCTTGAAGCCGCTTGGCGGGGATTATTTGAAAGTGCTTCAGGAAGGCTTCGACAACCGGTGGATCGACATTTACGAGAATGAAGGCAAGCGGAGCGGCGCATACAGCTGGGGCGCTTATGGCACCCATCCGTACGTTCTTTTGAACCATAACGATAACTTGAACTCCATGTTTACACTTACGCATGAAATGGGCCACGCGCTGCATTCCTACTACTCGGATACCACCCAGGATTACCGGGATGCGCAGTATACAATTTTCTTGGCAGAGGTAGCTTCTACGCTGAATGAAGCCTTGCTAATGGATTATTTATTGAAGCGGACCGAAGATCCGAAGGAAAAAATGTACCTATTGACGTACTATGCAGATCAGTTCCGTACGACCGTGTTCCGCCAGACGATGTTCGCCGAGTTTGAGAAGATCATTCACGAGAAAGCGGAAGCCGGCGAATCCTTAACTCCTCAGGAGCTGTCCAAAGTGTACTATGACCTGAACCTGCAATACTATGGGGATGACATGGTTGTTGACAAGGACATCGAGATGGAATGGGCACGAATCCCGCATTTCTACAACAGTTTCTATGTATTTAAATACGCTACCGGCTTTTCGGCGGCAACCAGCTTCTCCAAGCAGATTCTGGAGGAAGGCAAGCCGGCCGTCGACCGGTACTTAGGCTTCCTGAAAAGCGGCGGCAGCGACTATTCCATCAATATCCTCAAAAAAGCCGGCGTAGATATGTCTTCTCCTCAACCGGTGAAGGATGCGATGAGCGTATTCAAAGATTTGATCGAGCAGATGGAGCAATTGACGAAATAACCCTGTGACGATAAAAGCCGTTCCCCTTTGTAAAACTGGGGAACGGCTTTTTTGGGTGATAGGTGGTTACGGCTGCACTCTTTTGCCCAATATGATCAGGTCTCTCTCGATTCCGTCCAGCTCCGCGATTTGAGGCATATGCGCCCAAGTTTCGAACCCGTATTTACGGAATAGGCGCAGGCTTGGCTCGTTATGTCCGAAGATAAAGCCGAGCAGCGTCTTGAGACCGAGTTTAGGACACGCTGCAAAAGCTTGTTCCATCAGGATCTTCCCAATCCCCTTGCCCCTGTATTGCTCATGGACATAAATGCTGACCTCCGCGGTTCCATTGTAAGCGGGCCGGCCATAAAAGGACTGGAAGCTGAGCCAGCCGCAAATTACGCCTTCGGAACGCATTACCCATAAAGGGCGGAAGTCCGGCGAATGCTCATGAAACCATTTCATGCGGCTCTCCACACTCACAGGCTCCGTATCGGCCGTTACCATTCTTCCGGCTACCGTAGAATTGTAAATCTCCACAATAGCTGGCATGTCCGTTTCAGCGGCATCAGTGATCTCATAAGGGAACAGTTCTTTCATGTCAGGACTCCTTTTGCTTCGGCGATGATTTATCCGTTTTATTGTCGGGGTTACTTCTGATAAGATGATACTATGGAACATTGGAGAATGGAAAGACCGGAAAGGAAAAAGTGCTATGAATAAGGGCGTCAGGGCCATTCCATGGAAGCTGCTGGTTTTGGATATGGACGGTACTTTATTGAATGGGGCCGGTCGTATTTCCGAGCAAAATCAAATGTGGATCGAACATGCACGGCGTGCCGGAATGGAAATTGCCTTAGCGAGCGGGCGTCATATCCATTATGTGAAAGAGGCGGCGGAGCAGCTGCGGATTACATTTCCCATAGTGACGAATAACGGTTGTGAAGTATGGGATCCAAGCGGGGAACTGATCCGCCGGACCGGAATGAGCAGCGGGCAGATCGAATGGCTGTATCGGCTTGCCCTGGAACAACATATGCCGTTTCGCGTCTATGCGGCGGACGCCGATTTCGAAAGCAATGTGTTTCATGAAGCCTTGTTGGATCAGCATTCCTGGCTGATGTTTATGTTTCGGATCCGGGAAGAAACAGGTAAGCTTACCCTATGGGAAAAGCTCCTGGCTAAAGGCGGATTTGAGCTTAGCATGGCAAGCCCGTCCAAACTGGATGTCAATCCGGCCGGAATCAGTAAAGGACATGCCGTAGAAGCGATTTGCCGCGCTCGGGGGATTCCTTTGAAACAGGTTGCCGCTATAGGGGACGGCTTGAATGACGAGTCGCTGCTTCGCCGGGCCGGCTTAGGGATCGCTATGGGGAATGCGGTAGATGAAGTGAAAGCTGCGGCAGACTGGGTTACGGCTGATTGTGACAGCGATGGCGTAGCTAAAGCTATACAATACATTTTAGCTCAGGGGGAGTAAAATTTATGAAAACGCAATGGCTGCTGATTTCCGTACTGCTGTTCGCTCTGATCATCGCTGCGTTCGCCGTAATGAACGTCGAACCGGTAAGGATCCAATATGCTTTCGGTGAAGCGCAAATCCCATTGATCCTGGTGATCCTTGGGTCTGCTCTGCTCGGCGGGCTAACGGTAGGGTTTTTCGGCATCGTAAAACAGTATAAACTGCAGCGCCGGATCCGGGAGCTTACCACTCAATTGAATCAACAAAAGCCGTTGGAAGACAGCGGGGATTCCGTGCCCAAAGAGACAGTACAACAAGGAACACTTATAGAGAAGAAACAAGGAGAATAATTACTTATGAAAAACCGAATTGATGCTGAATATGTAAAACAAATGCTGCAAACGATCCTGTCGATTCCAAGCCCCAGCGGGTTTACCCATCAAGTGATGGAAGCTGTTTCTAAGGAAGTTCGGCGGCTTGGTTACCCGTATGAATCCATTCCAAAAGGCGGCGGTATCATTACCGTTCAAGGGAAATCAGATGAAAAAGTGATCGGACTGTCGGCCCATGTCGACACCTTGGGCGCTATGGTCCGCGCGGTGAAGGATAACGGCACGCTGCGTCTCACCCCGGTCGGCGGGTATATGATGCACTCCATAGAGAACGAGTATTGCCGGATACATACGAGGGACGGGCGGACATATACGGGGACGATTCTTACGACCCGCCCATCCGTCCATGTTTATACCGATGCCCGGGACTTTAAACGGGAAGAAGCCCATATGGAAGTGCGGATCGATGAAAAAGTAGACTCAAAAGCCGATGTACTGGCACTTGGCATCGCCGCGGGCGATTTCATTTCGTTCGACCCCCGGACACAGCTGCTGGAGAACGGCTATGTGAAATCCCGCCATCTGGATGACAAAGCCAGTGTTGCCGCTTTGTTCGGTTTACTGGAGCTGTTCCGCAGGGAGAACATCATTCCGGAATACACGTTGAAGCTGCTGATTTCCAATTACGAAGAAGTTGGTCACGGCTCGGCTTACATTCCAGGCGACATTTCCGAATTTATAGCCGTCGATATGGGCGCTATGGGTGACGATCTTACCTGCACGGAGCTGGATGTGTCTATCTGCGCGAAGGACTCCTCCGGTCCTTACGATTATGAGATGACATCGAAAATGATTGAACTGGCGAAAAGAGACGGTATTTCCTTTGCTGTCGACATCTATCCGCATTATGGCTCGGATGCGTCTGCTGCGCTCCATGGAGGAAGCAATATTAAAGCTGCGCTGATCGGTCCGGGCGTGCATGCGTCCCATGGCATGGAGCGTACGCATATGGATGCGATCCTGGGCACCACAGCGCTGCTGGCCGCTTATGTTACTACGGCATAGAGACGGAGATTCGCCGTCTACCGGCAAAGGCACGTTGGGGTGGGCGGTCCGCCGTGTTGGAGCAGCTCCTTCAAGGCGGACCGCCCTAGTGTTGGGGGCCGCGGCGGTGCTGATCGCCGCCTTGGCCTTTAGTCTGCCCGGCTTCCGGACCGGGGAGCCGGCTCCGCCCTTCCCGGATCCTCCCACGGCGTACACGTACCGGGAGGTCCGGGCCTCTAACGGCGTCGTCCTTCATACGATGAAGACGTCGCCTCGTAATGTCCGCCTGGAGGCCGTCAGCACCAACGTCCTGGAGACGCGGCGGTACGGCATCAATGGCGGGTTCTTTTATAACGGCGATCTGCTTTCGATCGCCGTGCAGAATGACCGCCCCGTGACGCGTGAGCGGGGCGCTTTCGGGTCCGGCTGGACGAACGTCAAGTACAGCCGGGGGACCCTGGTTTGGGACGGGGCGGCGCGCGCCTGGTCCGTCCAGCAGGCCGCCTCGGCCGGGGAGCTTGCGGTCAGCGACCGCAGCGAGTATTGGGCCCAGGGCGGCATTTCTATGAGCCTGCGCGATGAAGCGCGATGGGCGGAGCAGGCCGCGAAGGAGGCGATGCCGTTCGCGGCGGACCGCAGAATGCGGACTGGGCTTGTGTACAACACGGGCTTGAACGTGTGGTTCATCGTCTCCCCGGTGCCTTGTACGGCGGCCGAATTCCGCTCCGCGATTCTAGAGACGGTCGGGTCGGGGACGCTCGTCGACGGCATTTTCCTCGACGGCGACGGGTCCTCCCAAATGCAGTGCACCGAGGTGCAGCTGCCTGGGGATTCTCGCAGTGTCTATCAAATGCTGACGTTGATTAATTAACAGTAATGGTAAAGCCCTTTCGCTTCCCGACGGGAGACGAAAGGGCTTTGTTTATGTTCCTTATGTTGGGGAATGCTGATACAAACCCCAATTGACTAGGAAAGGAAGACTGCAAAGTGAACCAACAACAGGACCCGAAAAAACAGCTGGAGCTTGCGCAAGCCAAAGATTCAACCGATGAAGGGCGGAACGGCGCCATGATGACCAAGGACTCTTGGAATCAAGACGGAAACCCTGCTGCCGCTCACGACCCCTTCGGTCCGGAAATGAATCAGGAAGCTCCGCCCACAGTGAACGGAAAGCCGTCATCATCGGGTTTGGGCTCTTGATCACTTTAGAGACAGACCTCTTGTTACTTTTTACTTCATGGACATTAGGTTGTTTGCAACAACAGCGATTTCCGCACGAGTGGCTAAGCCTTTCGGCGAGAACTCGTTCCAGCTTCCGCTCATCAGCTTCAATGCAGCGGCTGCTTCCACTTTCTCTTTAGCCCAGGCGCTTACTTGTTTCATGTCGCTGAAGGCTGCTGCGGCTTGCGATGCTTTCTTGCCAGTTCTCAGCTCATAAGCACGGACAACCATGACAGCGATCTCCTCGCGGGTCAACCACGCAGCCGGAGCAAAACGGTCAGCAGATACGCCTTGGACCAGACCCGCTGCATAAGCTGCTGATACCGTGGAAGTGAACCATTTGCCCGGCGCAGCGTCTGTGAACGGATGGCTTCCTTGGCTCTTCAGTGCAAGCGCTCTTGCCAGCACAGATGCGAATTCAGCACGGGTTACTTGACGGTCCGGCGCAAATGAACTGCCGGAAACTCCAGTCATAACATGCTTTGCCGCAGCGGAGCTTACGGCCCCGAACGCCCAGTGTGCTTCTGGCACATCTGCAAATGTTTGGCTGAACTCCAGTACGGCATACTTGCTAAAATGGGTAACCGATGCTTCCATTCCCTTTTCTGTCAGCTTGCCGGCTATATACTCCAGCTGTCCATTGTCAGCAACATAGTAAACCCCTAACAAATGACGTTTCACGTTACCTTGAACCGGAAGGTTCAAGATGATCGGTTGAGCGAACGTTGTAATCATGTTTGCCTTACCGTCTTTATCCACTACTTCCAGAGTAAAATCGTAAACGCCGCCTGCTGCTTTCACCTGCTGGGACGTTAGCGAACCGTTGGCTTTCTCCAACAGTGCCTTAACCTCAGCTGTTTTTAATGATTCTGCGTTGAAACGCAATTCTGCCCCTTGCGGGTTCGACGCGGCGATGATTTTCTGTACTTCTTTCAGCACATCCACCGGCAAGGTTGCTGTCAATTCGCCAAGCTTAATGCTTATTTCTTTGGTACCGCCCGCAAGCTTGCCGACTAGATCCGTTGGAATCGCAACGCCTTTGCTGTTGCCTTCCAATACGATGCTGCCGTCTGCTTTTGGCTTCAAATCATTTTCGCTTATTTGCTTTGGTTTATCTTTAGTGTCCGTACTAGGAATCGGTTGAGTTCCTGGGTCTGGCTGAATGGCTTGCTCTTTGCTCAAAATAACCGTTCCGCCATCGTTCATACCTGGCAGCTCTACCGCTGCTTTTTGATCACTTGATACAGTATACGTTTTGCCGCTGTATTGATCGATAAGCTTACTTCCGGCTTCAAAACTTACAGGCACTGTGATTTGCATAGCTTCAGGTTTCACGCTGATCATAGTAACCACGTTCTGTCCCTGATATTCTTTATTGAAAGCTAAGAAGCCTTCTTGATCTGATCCGGCAAGCTTCGTTCTGGTTCCTTTGGAAAACACCTTTGAGAACTTTGCGCGGATTTGCAGCAGTTTTGCATAATGATCATGAAGCGATTTCTCTGTTTCCAGCTGATTCCAAGGCATATCGGAGCGATTTTCGCTGAATTCGCCTTTGCCCATATCCCGGGCATTCGGGCCCGACCGGCCAAGCTCTTCACCATAGTAAATAACCGGCTGCCCTTTGGCTGTAATTTGCAAAGCCGCGGCTGCTTTCAGCTTTCCTTTATCGCCATTGACATAGTTGGATAGGAATCCATCTTCATCATGACTGCTTAAAAATTGTCCAAACGTCCGCGTATTATCCATTTTGGATTCGCGGTGCTGCAAATAGGCATCGACCTCTTCAATCCGTCCTTCCACGAAAGCTTTCGCACGGTTTTTAAACTCGAAGTCCAGCAAACTATCCATTTGACCGCTTTGCAATGTGCCTCCGTCTCCATTCACGCTTGCACCGAAGTACTCACCGATCAGTTTAAAGTCCGGATTGATCTCAGTCAGAGCGTTTTTGAACGCTTTCCATGTGGTGCTGTCTACATGTTTCACTGTATCAACTCGGAAATAATCGATCGTATCACCTCTTGTCGTTTTTGCACGGCTTAGCCAATCTGTTTGCCATTTTACAATTTGTTCGCGTACTGCCGGAATTTCTGTCTTCAAATCCGGAAGCTGTGCCAGTTCTCCTTTTACCGGATCCGTATCCGAAGTTACACCTTCAGTCCGAAGCATATCTTTAAAACGGTCTTTATCCTCCTGTGTGATGCCCGGTCTGTTATCCTCCGGCTTCAACCCGTAGCCTGTATGGTTTAGAACGACATCGACCATGATTTTCATGCCTTTGTCATGTGCCTTGTCGATCAATTCCTTAAAGGTATTCAGATCCCCGAGATGCTCGTCAAGCTGTGTAAAGTCCTTAGCCCAGTAGCCATGATAACCGTATTGCTTGCCTCCGAAATCAACGCCTTTGTTAAAATCGATATTGTCCACAATCGGAGTGATCCATAGCGTATTTACGCCCAGTTGCTGCAAATAGTCAAGTTTGTCGATCAGTCCTTTGAAATCTCCGCCATGGTAGGCTTCTAAGTGGGACTTATCCACGTTCCGATTGTTATTTGGATCCCCATCAAGGAATCGGTCAGTCAAGGCGAAATAAATGCGGGCTTCATCCCAGTCAAAGTCATTGCCTTCCGATACCTGCTGTGCTTTCACCAGGACCTGGGCTGAAGACTTGTGGGAATTGCCGTATTGGTCAATCAATGTGATTCCAATGGTTTTAGAGCCTGCTGTTACACTGTCTTTGACAGCAATCGTCTGTTTCATCAGATGCGTGTCGAACGGCACGCTGGCCGGGCCGCCTAGAGCAGTTAGATCCAGGGAACCGAATTTATACTGGACTTCATCCTCCGAGTGGGCAGTCACCGTTAGCACTGCATTTTCATCGGACGAAATCGCCCCCGGATTCGTTGCGGAAGTGATGCTTACTTTCGGTTTGAAATAAGTGACTTCCGATTTCCCGTTTTCCGTATGTTTAGGGTCGGAAATTTCCGTTGTCACCCCGTCCTTAGTAATGACAAACGAATACGGATACGTCCCGTTTTCCAAATCCGACACGGAAAAAGTAAACCATTCCTTAGCTGCATCAAATGTCATTTCATGAGTTTCGTTACCGATGTTCAACTTTACAGAGGAGATACGTTCCCATTCTCCCGATTTGAATAACGCATCATCGCGGTACATGAAGTGAATAGTACCGTCCTTAAGCTCCGGACCGGTAACGCTTGGAATGATATCAATCTCATTCACCATGCTGGTTACATTCACTTTAGTGATGGCCTCGCCTGGAGTCAACGGAACACTCCGGTCATTCGGTATATCCTGCTTAGCCGTATCCCAGTTTGTGCCTTTACGCAATACAAATCCCATGTTGGTTGCGTTTTTTGCAATTTCAATCCATACTGACGCTTTGCCGTTTTCAAACGTTGTGAAATCGATCTGGTCGTTTTTGACCCCTGTATTCCACACCCATAGATTCCAGTCCTTGTAGTCTCCGTCAGGACGGATATAGTTGAACTGGATGTAACGCTTCTGATCCACTGCTTCCTTAGTAACAGTTACGTTTACAGTTGCAGTCTTGCCGCCGTAAGTTACAGTAATTAATGCTGTGCCTTCACTTACAGCCTGCACTAAGCCTCCTGCAGTAACTTTGGCCACTTCAGGCTTATCCGATACATAGCTCGCTTGCCGGGTTACCGTGGCTTTGCTGTTATCGTCATATAAAGCGGTAGCTGCCGTTTGATGTGAAGTTCCTTCTTGCAGGGTATAACTTGCTTTATCCAACTGAATCGAAGATAAAACAGCTGCCGGCGCTTCGGTATTAATAATGACAGCCGTAAGCGGATCCAACGTAATGGAATTTGACGTTAAATCGAATCCCGATTTAGTTTGAACTTCCGTAGCTCCGGCTTCGTCGTTATCAGCCAATACTTTACCGGAAGTCAGATCTTCCGAGAGCCCGAGCGTTCTTTCCTCATCATCGCCGTTTACGAATACGTAATAATAGCCGGTACCGTCAGTAGCTTTATTCCGATAAGCAATGACATTGTCAGTTGATTTTAAACCCGGCGAAGATACCATAACTACGTTGGAGTCTACCAAGTCTTTATCGCCTAATCGGAACGCATTTGTGGATTTTCTTAGTGCAGCCAATCCGGATGTATAGGCTTTTGTCACATGATTGACAGGGTAGTTCACTTCGTCCGTTGCTTTTTTCCAATCAAACATATTAACGGCATCCGAAGAATCATAGGAATCATGAATAAAATAACCGAATGTATTCCCTTGGGTATCCTTCATTTCAGTATACTTCTGCCCCGGAACGCCCTGCCCTTTCCATTGCTTCGTGCGCCCGTATTCTTGACCAGCGTGAAGGAAAGCTGTTCCTTGGGAAGTAAAAATCAAAGTGTTACCCAAACGGATGCGTTTATGGATTTCAAGATCATTCGCAGGTAGGGAAGGATCTTTCTTGATGGACTGGGCAATTACGTCGTATAGAGGCAAGTTGTCATGTGCCTCGATATATTGCACCATATCTCCCGGATCATCGGCTGGTGTGTTGCCCGGCTGACCTTTGATATTTTTTAGAATCGTGTTCAGGTCCCTTTCTCCTCCAGTGATAAACCTAGGCTCGCCTTCGGATCCAAAACCTGATTTCAACTCGTTTCTAATTTCGTCAGAGAAGACACCTACGTTGTCGGTCTGGTCCATCCAGTCCTGGTCTGCCCCCTTACCGGCTAACGCAGGATCCGAAGCAGCACCGCCGAAAGTTCTCCAGCCTTCGCCAATGAACAAAGCCTTAGGATTCTCTGCCGCTGCGGCATCATAGGCTTTTTGTACAGCGTCATAAGTGGCATCGCCCATCATGTCAAAGCGCATACCGTCGATCTTATATTCGTTGAACCAATATTTCACCGAATCAACCATCAGCTTTTGGGCCATATTGTGGCTGGTAGCCAAGTTGTTGCCGAAGCCGCCGATATTGTTCCCGTTAGCATCCTGGAATGCATAATAATTCGGTACGATGTCGTTCAGGAAATCGGCTTTGGCCATGTGCGTGTAAACTACGTCCAAGACAACGCCCATTCCTGCATCATGAATCGCTTTAATCAGCTCTTTCAGCTCTTTGATTCTAAGCTGAGGATCTTTAGGATTTAGTGAGTAAGCTCCATCCGGCGAAAAATAACTGTGCGGATCATAGCCCCAATTATATTCGTTGCCGCCGGCAGAATATTGAAGTTCCCGTGTTCCGGCTTTGGTTTCGTCCCCATAGTACCATGCCATCACCGGCAAGAGCTGAACATGCGTTACTCCCAGCGATTTAATGTAATCCAGCTTGTGTTTAAACGCGCTATATGAACCCCATCTGTCTCCGCCAAGATCTCCCTCGATGGAGGGATCTGATGTGAAGTCACGAATATGGGCTTCCCAAATCACAGCATCTTCACGCTGCACATACCCGTCAATAGCAGCATAAGTAAGTCCCGGTACAGCCGTGTCATGTAAATCTACAATTGCGGCTTTCCCTACGTTATCACCATCAGGTCCCGTTTCCCCTTTGGTATTGACGGTAAAGGCAGCCATCGACTTGGCATACGGGTCTAATACTTTGCGGGTTACACCGTCATTTGTTACTTCGTACTGATAGAAGTATCCCTTTAGATCGGTAATGCTGTTGTTTACTTGGCCAGGAGCGATCTCAGCCGACCATACCCCTTTTTCACCTTTCACTAGTTCTGCACTGTACAGCTTAGAGGATGAATCCGTTTTATCGTAAACATTAGCAATAACGGAAGTCGCTTTGGGTGCCCACAGTTTTAGAGTAACACTGCCGCCGCTATGGTAAGTCGCCCCCAGGTCATCTCCTTCGTAAGTGTAAAGCTCATCCACCATTCTCCAGCCGGAGGATGCTGTTACTGTTCTACCTAAATAGGATACAGTCAAAGGAAGCTTATCAAGCTGGAACGGTTGTGTAACCAGCTCCACACTTGTAGCGCTTTTTATTGAAGCAGTTACCACCGTGATTGCGGTACCTGTCTGGTCCTTAACTGAGATAGCGCTTTTCAATTCATCGGCGGTTAAGCCGTCGGTCATTGTAAAACTTAGCAACAATTTCGTTTCAGAGAGAGCCTCAGCAGATAACATCCCTGTAGGTTGTTCTCTAAAAGGGGATACATATACGGCCGGGTCCCCCTGCTTAATCCATAACTGATTGTATCGGTCCAGCAAACTGAATTTACGGTCCGCTTCCTTGTCTCCATCCCCAAGTTCACGGTTAACAACAAAGAAACCGATTTTTTTAGCAGCATCCTTTAACGGGATGTCAACATACGCGCCGTAAGAGTCTACTTGACCCTCAGGGAACGGAGTTCCCTGAGGCCAAGGAGAAGAAGGTGCCGCTACGTCTTCCCAATTCCAGACTCCGTAAGGTGCGTAATTGCCATCTGCACGCTGATAATGAATGCGGACAGTATTGGGCGCGATCGTCACGGGTTCATAAGGAGTAACTTTATCCGAAGCTTGTTGAATCCAAAGCTCATTCGTTTCTGCTGTAGGGATGGTGTAGTTCTTGTCTCCGCCGTCCTTGTCTCCACTTGTCCGGTTCACAACCAGGAAGTTAATGCCTTTGGCCCCGGATTTCACAGGTACATCCAGGTATGTGCCATAACTGTCGGTTTGCCCGGAGACAAACGGCATAGCGCCTGTGGGCCAGCCTGCGGAAGGAGAAGTCACATCTCCCCATAACCACAGACCCAGCCCATCATAGTCTGAGGCCGTCCTCTTATAATGGATCCGGATATGACCATCCGGTACAGGGCTTATGGCATTCATACTAGCTAGATTAGAATTTTCTGCTCGAATCGTAGACGGATAACCGCCGAAAAACGACATGACGAGAGCAATGACCATCAGTAAGGAAAGCCATTTTTTGCTCTTTAAAGCCATTTGCATGAAGTAACCTCCTAATAAGAAATTAGAAATGTGCAAACGGTTTCATAAATTAAGAGAACCCGCTCACCTTAACGAATCAAAAAGACACCAAAAAACCCCGCAAATTTCTAATGAAATCTACGAGGTTGTACCTTACCAGGAAGGTAGCATTGCCTTTAGGTTATAAGAATGTAAGCGTTTGCCATTTCTAATCAAAGTTTACTGGCTAACTACTTTTAAAGCAAATCATCTTTCTGCTGATTTTAACTAAAAACGATCCGAAATGATGGTTTTTCTTCTTTTTTCTTACTGTATCTCTTTAAGATGCAACCGTTTGCATGAACAAGAAAAACGCTTGTCAACCTTGCGAAATAAGGCTGCTCTGATTCGTTACATTTTCTAAACACCGATTTTGAGCGAAATAGCGTGTCTGGAGTTCGTCAGCGCCGCAATCTGCATGAGCAAAGGAGACAGGGAGCTACTTTACGGCCCCTTAGAATGAAAAACCGGACACCCTAGGTGTCCGGTCCCTTACTTTCGCTTCGACTCCTCAATCTGCTCAGCCAGCTCGTTCAAATACGTCCAGCGTTCCATTAGATGGTCCAGCCGCTCCTCTGCTGCCTTCTGCTCTGCAATCAGCTCCTGCAGACGGACCGAGTCGCTACCGGCTTCGTTCATCTGTTCCGCCAGCATCGCAAGACGAGACTCCGCGGCGGCGATATCATCGTCGATTGTTTCAAACTCCCGCTGTTCTTTGTAGGAGAACTTCAAGGCCTTCTCGCGCTCCGGCCGTGTATCGGACGTACCGGCTGCTCCCTCCGCGGTCGCTTTCCCGTTGCATTGAGAACCGGCAGCCGCTGGGGACGAGCTTGCGGATACACTATCCGACAGCCCGAGCTGTTTCCGGTATTCCTGATAATCGGAATAATCACCTACATGCGGTACAATACGGCCTCCGCCTTCAAAAGCAAAAATCTTGTCCACCGTCCGGTCCAGGAAATAACGGTCATGGGATACGGTAACGCACATACCCGGAAATTCGTCCAGATACTGTTCAAGAACCGTCAATGTCTGAATATCCAAGTCATTCGTAGGCTCGTCCAGAAGCAGCACATTCGGCGCCCCCATCAACACCCTTAACAGGAAGAGCCTCCGTTTCTCGCCGCCAGACAGTTTGGAAATCGGCGTCCACTGGGCTGTCGGCGGGAATAGAAACCGCTCCAACATCTGGGAAGCCGTAATAGCTTCTCCCTCCGCCGTATAGATCACTTCAGCGCCTTCCTTGATGTATTCGATGACCCGAAGGCTTTCATCCATTTCCGCGCTTTCCTGAGAGAAGTAGCCCAGCTTCACGGTAGCTCCAAGCTCGACTTGTCCGCTGTCAGGCACAATCCGCCCGGCAATCATGTTTAACAAGGTGGATTTCCCGCTCCCGTTAGGCCCTATAATACCGATCCGGTCATTTCTGACAGCCGTGTAGCTAAAGTCGTCAACCAACTTCCGGCCTTCGTACGACTTGCTGATATGCCCGATCTCCATAATCTTCTTGCCAAGCCTGCTGGACCCCACGGAAATATCCACTTCATCGTTCCGGAAATCAGGATTGGCATCCGACAGCTTCTCAAAACGCTCAATACGCGCCTTTTGTTTCGTTGTCCTCGCCTTTGCTCCCCTGCGGATCCATTCCAGCTCCGAACGCAGCAGATTCTGCCGCTTCTTCTCCGACGCCTGCTCACGCTCCTCCCGCTCTGCCTTGAGCTCAAGAAAGCGGCTGTAATTCGCCGCATAGCTGTACAGCTGCCCCTTATCTAGTTCAAGAATCCGGTTTACGACCCGGTCCAGGAAGTACCGGTCGTGGGTGATCATCAGTAATGCGCCCTTGCGTTTATTTAAATACTGTTCCAGCCAATCAACCGTATCGTTGTCGATGTGGTTCGTCGGCTCATCAAGGATGAGAAGCTCACAAGGCTGAATCAATGCGCTGGCGAGTGCAATCCGCTTTCGTTGACCGCCGGAGAGAGTCCCTACCTTCCTGTCAAAGAAGTCGATGCCAAGACGCGTCAATATCATCTTCGCTTCGCTCTCCAATTGCCAGGCGTCCTGCGAGTCCATATCCTGACTTAACCGGATCAGCTTGCTCTGCAGCCCCTCATCTTCAGGAGACAGCTGTAATTTCTCCAATGTTTCCTGATAATCCCGCAGTGTCCGCATAACCGGCGACTCGCCGCTGTAAATTTGCTGCAATACGGTTGCTTCCGGGTCGAACTCCGGATTTTGTGGCAGATAACGAATGCGTACGCCGCTTCCCGCCGATATTTTGCCCGAGTCAGCGGGCTCGATCCCGCTGACTGCTTTCAAAAACGAGGACTTTCCGGTACCGTTTACGCCGATGAGCCCGATTTTATCGTTCTCGTCGATGCCTAACGTGATTTGGTCGAACAGTACCTTTTCACCGTAGCTCTTCGATAGCTGTTCAATGGATAGAATATTCATTCTGCAACCCCTCATTCTCTCTTTCCTTGCTGCCCTTTACCGCATCATACAAAAGTCGGCAAAAAGATACTTACGGTAGTACCTTCGTTCTCTATGCTGTTTACGGTGATTGTACCCTGATGATTTTCAATAATTTTGTAGCTGACCATTAGGCCGAGTCCTGTCCCCTTATTCTTCGTCGAATAAAAAGGTTCACCGAGCTTTGCGATTAACGCCTTGGGAATGCCGCTGCCTTGATCGGTAATCTCCACCACTACGCCTTCTTGGTTGACTGCGCTGACCCTAACTGTTACTTTCCCGCCCTTTTTCATTGATTCGATGGCATTTTTCAGTACATTCAGAAAAACTTGCTTCAACTGATTTTCCACGCAATGGATCTCCGGAAGGATGTCATCGTAACAGGTCTCAATCTCCACATTGTTCATAATAGCCTGTGTCGCAACCAACATAATGACATCTTCGATGATCGGCGTGATCTCCCTGCTGTTGAACGCAAGGGCCTGCGGTTTGGCAAGAATCAGCAGCTCGCTGACGATCAGTTCGATGCGCTCCAGCTCTGCCGCCATAATCGAAATATAACTGTCGCTGTGCTTTCCGGAGGAAATCAGCTTCGTAAATCCCTTCAGCGCCGTGAGCGGGTTTCGGATTTCATGCGCAATGCCTGCGGCCATCTGGCCTAAAGCGGACAGCATTTCCGATTTTCGGAGAAGTTCCTCGGCATGCTTCTGATCGGTAATATCTTCAGACATGCGCAAATAGTGGATCGTCTCGCCTTTTTTATTCTTGATAGGGAGCATCTTTACAGATTCCCAGTACAGTCTTCCGTCCTTATGCCTGCTCTCGAATTCACCGGTCCAGTCTCCGCCGGCAAGCAGCGAATCTTTCATTTCTTTAAATTTGTTGCTGCCATTCTCCTCGCCGCCGATAAGGAAATGGACGTTCTTGCCCAAGACTTCATCTTGAACATAACCCGTAAGCTGCATAAACGTAGGATTTACATATTCAATCCGGCCGTCCGTATCCGTTATGACAATCGTGCCCGGACTCTGTTGAATCGCATAGGATAGCTTGACCAGCTCCTCATTGACTGTCTTCAGTTCCGTAATATCCACGAACGTCATAACGATGCCCTTAATCTGGTGGTCAAATGTACGATAGGGCAGAATCCGCATGCTGTACCACTTGCCGGTCTTGCTTTGAATCTCCCTTTCCAAAGGCACCAGGGTTTTCAGAACTTTCCGGCAGTCTTTCAGCAAATGCTCATACTTGAAATTATGCGAAAGATGACTGATCGGCCGGCCGTAATCCACATCCATTAAATGAATTTCGCTTGTAATGGCAGGCGTATACCGTCGAATACACATATTCGTATCCAGAAAGATCGTTCCGATCTTCGTGCTGTTTAGGAAGTTGTCCATATCGTTATTCAGATCGGTCAGTTCCTGAATCTTGTATTGAAACTCTGTGTTGACGGTTACTAGTTCCTCATTCACCGATTGAAGTTCTTCGTTCGTGCTTTGCAGTTCTTCATTGGCAGCTACCAATTCTTCGTTGGTAGCTTGCAGCTCCTCATTGGAAGTCTCCAGCTCTTCTACTGTCGCCTGCAGCTTCTCTTCCGCCTTGCGGAGTTCCTCTTCAAGCTCGATCATCCGCTGGTTCAACTGGTTGTCCACATCAAAATCGGCACCACCTGTTAGGGCAGCAGCGTTAACTTTTACGGACTCTTCCAAAGAAACCAGAATGAGCTGCTCGTACGCTTTACTATTCAAAGAGAATGGTTTAATCGTCATATTTAACGGCGCTGCCTCAGGCTCAGACTCCCGTTTCAGGCCGTAGTATGTGATAGGAAGCTTATCCTTCCGAACTTTCTGGGCAGCTGTAGTGATGGCTACGGCCAACTGGGAATCCAGCATTTTGTATATATTCCAGCTGGGTCTCCCTTTGGATACATTCAGGAAAGAACTTACCGAACCGCTCATATGGACAATGTCATGGTTCTCGTCGATGACCAGGCAGGGTTCCATATGTTCGTCCACAAAAGTCATGTAAATATCATCCGTTTTCTTGTTATCCGGCAGATCCGACTTAGCCGAAGTGTTTGATGTTACATGGGGTACGACCATACTCGAATGGTTCGGACCCAGCATCCCGGAGTATTTCCCGTTCGTTTCCCTTTGCTGAAAAATATTCCACTTGCGGTCAAACGGAGCAAAATGGCTCGTAAAACGCCCGATCGTCTCGCTTGGCCCCAAAAATAGAAAACCGTCCTGGTTCAACGCGAAGTGGAACATGGAGATGATCTTTTTCTGCATTTCGGACTGCAGATAGATCAGCATATTCCGGCAGGTAATCAGGTCCAAGTTGCTGAACGGAGGATCTTTCGTAATATTGTGGGGAGCGAACACGATCATTTTCCGGATTTCTTTACGGATCATAAATGTATCGCCGTCACGCGTAAAATAGTTCTCCAGCCGCTCTGGAGGAACAGACTTCGAAATGGTTTCCGGATAGATGCCCTGAGCTGCAAAATCAATAGAGTCCTTTTCCAAATCTGTCGCAAAAATCTTAATCGGATTCGTGTAGCCGTGCAAATCCATGTATTCCCGGAACAGTATGGCAATAGAATAGGCCTCTTCACCTGTGGAACATGCGGCAACCCATACCCGGATCTCAGCATCCGGCTGCTTGGTCTCGCAGATCCTGCTGATCACTTTATCATGCAGCAGCTCAAAAGCTTGCGGGTCCCTGAAAAAATGGGTGACGCCGATCAGCAGATCTTTCCGCAGCTGGTACAGCTCGTTGGTACTTTGTTCTAAGTATTCAACGTATTTTTCAATATCCGCAATATTGCTGAGCTGCATCCTGCGCTCGATTCTGCGGAAAATGCTGTTCTTTTTGTAAAATGAAAAATCAATGCCGCTAACCTGAAGAATCATCCTGTAAATTTTGTCGATCCAAGGTTCCATGGAAGAATCAAATACGAGATGTTCCTCCCCTTCTTCATGCAAAGGGCCTTCGAAGCCCTTTATCTTTACCAGCTCTTCAGCAATCTCCTTAGGATTCAGAACATAATCCGCCGAACCCGTTAACACCGCACTGCGCGGCATGCCGTCAAATTTGGCACTCTGCTCATCCTGCACGAAAACAATGCCCCCAGCCTTCTTAATATCGTGAATCCCTTTCGAACCGTCACTGCCCGTCCCGGAAAGAATGACCGCAATGGCTTTATCGCCAATATCACCCGCCAGGGAACGGAGGAAAATATCAATGGATAGATGCAGGCCGGTGTTAGGAAGCTTCTCGGTTAATTTCAGCAGGCCTGATGAAATCGTCATAATCTGCTTAGGCGGGATCATGTAGACACGATTGGCTTCTACTTTCATGCCGTCTTCCGCTTGGACGATCGACATGCCCGTGTGCTTTGAAAGCAGTTCAACCATAAAACTTTTATAATGTGGAGATAAGTGCTGTACGATGACAAAGCCCATTCCGCTGTCTTTCGGCAGGTAGTCCAGTAAAGCGCCCAACGCCTCCAGACCACCGGCGGATGCCCCTATCCCTACAATGTGCGTCGGCTCTATGAAATGAGAGGCTCCGGTACGGTTCTGCTTCCCACCACCTGTTGGATTCGTTGGTTTGGCCATAGTACCTTCTCCCTCCTTTAAGGGCATTCTCGCACATTAGGTTTCTGCAGGAACGCCGTTATTGCTTTTGAAGAACAGAAATGGCTTGCTCAACCGCTTCCAGATAGAAGGCGCGTTCCTCTTTCTCCCACGTTTCCATCGAAGGGATTACGGCTCGGATCATATTGAAATTGTCGATCAGCAGACTGGTAGACATCCCCCTTGAGGTAAGGATTCCGTTTAACCAGACCGCATATTGGGTCATGATTTCGAAGTTTCGCAGCATATAGGCGGTTTCCAGATGTTTAAAATGGTGCATGTTGTCTTCTTTCGTCCGCTCCACGCCCCGTTCGCCGTATCTGGTCAGCAAGTCAGGGTATTTATCATAAATTTCTTTCACAATTTTCTCTACGGCAGGCTGGAACTTTGCCTCATTCATTCAGCAACCACCTTATATTTACGCACCTTCGGCACAATGCCGGCAAGTTCCTGGTCAGGATACTCTTTTTCCAGCTCATGTACTCTTTTAAAGTCATTACTGGTTACCCACGCCATATAATGTTCTTTGGAGTCCCATGTCATCTGTACGGTTAATTCTTCTGGCTTATTCTCATTCTGCAACAGCTGAAAAGCCCGGAATCCTTCCCATTTGTCTACCAGACGCGACCGCTTCCGGTAAATCCCTATGACCTCTTCCGCCTTATCTGCCGGGACTTCAACGATGGAATGCACGATATACATTAGCCATACTCCCTTACATTTTCATTATATATATTCTGGAGCTATACACCTAGCAGATATTTCTAAAATTGAGAGATTTCGAGGCACCCAACCTGTTCATGTTGTCCATTATAGTATAGAATAAAATAATATCGTTGACAAAAGCGATGGAACTGAGGTGCACCATGAAACTGGAAGCTGAACGTTTCGCCGAACAATTGCTCAGCGGCAATCAGTCCGAAGCGTGGGCTATGATTGCCGGTCTGCATGCGGCAGGCAAGAACAGCTTGTACATCTATGACCGGGTTATAACCTCCGCGTTAAGATATATTGGTGAGCTGTGGGAGCAGAATCAGATCACCGTAGCAGACGAACACTTGGCTACAGCAACCTGTGACCTGATTATTCTTCAATATTCAGCTTTTCTTAATCATACTCCTACTCAAGCCAAGAAAGCGATGATGCTTTGTATAGAGGGAGAACAGCACGATGTAGGCTTGAAGCTGGCCGCGCAGATGTTTAAAGAAGCCGGCTGGGAAACACGATTCTACGGCGCGAATCTCCCGCTCGAACATATCTTAACAAGCGCCATACAATGGCAGCCTCATGTAATCGGCTTATCGGTATCGATCGTTTACCATTTGCCGAGATTATCCGCATATATAACCACGTTCGAGAAAATGTACCATCATCCTACGGTAATGGTTGGAGGCCGTTTAACGGAAACTTATGATTTGCGCTCTTACGGATCGGAGAATACCCTGTTTATGAGAAACCTGTTCGAGATTCAGCAATGGATTTCGGAACACGGGAATACCCAAACGATGCGGAATGTGACGGGGTGATGAGATGAACTGGGATATGCCTAACCTTCCCGTCCCGTATTTCAAGGTCAATCGGTCTTTAGATATTATCAGCCGTTCGGCGCTGGCTAACACCACTTTTGTGGATGCCGTAAATTTGCTGGACATAGCTGACGAAGGGTCCTTTATTAAGCTAATGGAGTTTATAAGACCCGATAAATCTCAAGTTAAGCTCGAGGTAACGCTGAAAACGCGTTTGTCCCCCCTTCAGCTTTATGATCTCGTTCAGAAATGGGATACCAGCGGATATGGACATGTCGTCTGTATAGAGAAATCCAACCAGATGAACGAGGTACAGAATGCTATTAGAAATCTTCAGGAAAGTTTCGAGGCTGCCTCGAGCCAGGGGATGAGCCCCTCCCGCCGCTGGAGCGTTCATTCGCTGCCGCAGAAACGGAAGGAACAGCGGGAGTACACCCTCACAGCCGTTGCAGATTCCGGGACAGAACCGGTGCTCCGGGATGTCTTGAGCCAATTAGGCACAGTCAAGGACATGATGAAGCTGTTAAGACCTAGTTTACTGGAAATCGGGAAAGATCAGTACGCAGACATTATCCTCGAACAAACCGAGCAGTCTTTATATCAAATCAGAGACTTGCTTGCCAGACAGAAAAGGGATGAGCTATAAGCTCATCCCTTTTTTAATTCAATAGGAACCCCGGCAGCCGTTGAGAAACAGGTTGACGGTGAACTCCACGCGATCCTGCAGCTCCTCCTTGCCAAACCCTTCAGCAAACAAAATATCCATTTTGTAGGCTTCGAGGATGCCGGATAATGCTTTGGCCAAGTACAGGGGTTTCTTTAATCCTTCCTGTTCCATCACATCCGAAACAATCTTCATATAGTCCGAAAGAAATTCAGTTAACATGTCCATCATGCCCGGATCGTTATTGCCGCTGTTGAAAAATACCCGCTCATACTTTCTGCGTACGAAGAAGTACTCCATATGATGCTTCGCGATGCAGCTAAGCTTCTCCCGGAACGTAAAGCTACCGCTAAGCTCCGTACGCAAGCCATCCAGGAAGATCGCAAAATCGCGCCTGGACATGGCAAGAAACATCTCTTCCTTCGAACTGAAATACAGGTATAGCGTTCCTTTTGCTATTCCGGCTTCTTCTGCGATTTCCGCCATCTTGGTTTCGTAAAAACCTTTGGTGCCGAAAACACGGTAAGCCGCATCCAGAATAGCGTTCCACTTCTCTTCATGGGGCACACTCATCCGCATGCGGCCTCCTTCATCTGTTCATGTAGCTAATGTAAGAAAAAATTATACGCTCAAACCGCCGGACTTTGCAAGCTTTTGTTCTTTCCGGTGTTCGCGGTTAAAAGCAATCTCATAGATGACAGGCAGGAACACAACCGTCAGTAAAGTAGAAGTCGTTAGTCCCCCCACGACAACCAGTGCAAGACCTCTTGAAATCAAGCCGCCTTCCGGCGTACTGAACGCCAGCGGCAGCAGGGCCGCTATGGTAGCCAATGCCGTCATGAGAATCGGGCGAAGGCGCGTTTTTCCGGATTCAATGATCGCTTCTCGGATCGGCAGTCCCGCCGCCCGGTTCTGGTTGATGCGGTCTACCAATACGATGGCATTGGTTACGACGATACCGATCAGCATCAGGAATCCGATCATCGCGCTCATCGACATCGGTTCTTTGGCGATGATCAGTAAAATCAGCGAACCGATCGGCACAAACAGCAATGATGTCAATATAACGAAAGGCAGCCTTGCTTTGCCGAAGAAGACCAGCATCGTCAAGTATACGAGTCCGATCGCAATCCCCATTGCGACTAACAGGTCTTGAATCGTTTGCGCTGTTTCGTCGCTGCCTCCGCCGCCTTCTAAGGATACGCCGGAAGGAAGATCCAGCTTCTCCACCTCGCTGATGACTTGAGCGGTTACACCGCTAACATCATTGCCGGCCACTTCAGCGGAGACTCTAGCATAGACACGCTCATTCAGCTTCTGAATGGAGGTAACTACCTCGCCTTGTACAACTTCAGCTACATCTTTAAGCTTCACAGGCCCGGCCTTACCGAACAGCGTCAAATTCTCCAGTTCTTCCTTGCCGCTCAGCGGACGGTCATAGCTAAGCCGAATATCCTGTTCGGTTCCGTCAAGCACATACTGGCCCACACTAACCGGTTTCGTCTGGTCTGTAATCAGGCCCAGCACCATAAAGGACGACAAACCTTTCTCCTTCATTTGCTCCGGTTTCAGTTGAACCGTCCATTGGAGCTGTTTTTCCTGCATATTGTTTTTCACGTTTTTAATATCCGTACGCTTCAGCATAAGCTCTTCAACTTGCTTTGAAGCTTTCTCGAGCTCCGTTAAATTATTGGAATACAGGTCCACATCGACGTTATTGTTCGTAGGAGGGCCCCCTGTAGACAATTCGGATACCTTTACGATACTGCCGGGTGCCTGGGCATCGAGTACTCCTTGGATTATGGAAGACACGTCTTTCAGAGCATCCTGCATCTCCACATCTTCGGCCAGTTCAAGGAAATAGGTAGCTTTATTCGTAGATGTCGTTCCCGTCTGGTAGTCGTAATTCCCGATGGACGTAAACACTTTCGGATATTGCTGTTTGGCGCCGTCCAGCAGCTGCTCTAGCTGCAGGGATACGTCATTCGTTGTTTCCAGCGATGTGGCTGCAGGCAGTTCAATATTCGCCTGAACCAGTTTTTGCTTCTCATTCGGGAGAAAAACAAACCCCAGGTTTGACACAGCCAGCAGGCCGAAGGAGCCTACAAGCAGGGCAAATGCTAGAACCACCGTGATTACCTTATGGCGAAGAGCACTGCGCACAAGCTTCTCGTACCATTTTACGTAAAACGGTTCTTTCTCGTGATCATCACCCAGCTTCCGGAAGGAGGAACGGGCAAGGATCGGGATAAGTGTAATCGCTACTACAAGAGAAGCAAGCAAAGCTACAACGATGGTTAGAGCAAACGGAAGGAAAAAGGCGCCGGTAATCCCGCCAACCAGACCGAGAGGAAGGAACACCACGACAGTCGTAATCGTGGATGACAAAATCGCGCTCATCATCTCTTTGGTACCTTCCATGGTCAGTTTGCTGCGATCGCCTGCCGGGTCTTGTTTGATTTTCCTGAAAATATTTTCAATAACAATGATACTGTCATCCACAACACGCCCGACGGAAACCGCCATACCTGCTAAGCTCATCACGTTAAGCGTAAGTCCCCACCATTTGATAAAGATGGCCGCGATCAGCAAAGACAGCGGTATGGAGAGAACGGCAATGATCGTAGCACGGAAATTCCGGAGGAAAATCAGTACAGCCAAAGATGCAAATAATGCGCCGAACAAGCCTTTGGATATGAGCTCATTGATGGAGGATTTGATGCCTTCCGCCTGGTCGAAGCTCATGACGTACTCCATCTTGTCTTTATGTTTGTCAAGGACTTCGATGACGCCGTCAGCCACCTCTACTGTGTTGGCATCCTGCTTTTTGTTGATCAGCAAGGATATGCTCGGCTTCAGGTTGTAACGCGAAATGGCAGTCGTCTGTTCTACGGTTTTCACTTCAGCAAATCCGCTTAACGCGACTTCTTTACCGGTGACAGGGGAAGTAACTGTTACTTTCTTAAGGTCTTCCAGTTTCGTCAATTTCTGATCCACACGGATCGGCACAACGATCGTCTGGTCTTGAACTGTTCCGGCCGGGAATGAGAAATACGATTCCTGAACAGCTTTTTTCACAGCATCCAAAGATAAGCCATACTGCCGGGCTTTCGTCTTATCAACGATAATCTCCAGGTATTTCTCCGGCAATCCGGACAGCGCCACACTATTGATGCCCTTTACCTTATCGAGTTCAGGCTTTAACGTCTCCTTCACCCATGCTTCAAAATCCGGATTGTCCTTGGCGAACAATGCCGCATTCACAATCGGGATCGCCCCAAAGCTGAAACGATCGACTTTGGTTTGCACGCCTTCGGGCAATCCCGCATCCTTGACTGCTTCGTTGACGGATGGGGTGATTTTGTCCATATCGCTTCCAATCGGGAAGGACAATTGGACCCGTGAGACGCTGTCGCCAGACTGGGAGGTCATGCTGTCCAGCCCTTCTATGCCCTTCAGCTTCTCCTCCAGCTTCCTGGTAATCTGTTCGTTGACATCCTCGGAAGAAGCGCCTGGATACACCGCTGTCACGGACAGCTGCGGAAATTCAATGTCCGGAAGCAAATCCGATTTGAGCGAGGAAAAAGAATACGCCCCCAACCCGATCAGCAATACCGAAATAATGAGTACCGCGATTGAGTTTTTCAAACTAAAACGTGTTAGAAACTGCATTCGGTTCTCTCCTCCACCATGTTTATAAAAAGCCTTAGATGTGCTTTCCAGCACAAACCGCAATTATGACTGACCGGTAAGTCATTTTAGTATAAGACTTTGTACAATGTTTGTAAAGTGTTTTGGAAAGGAGTACGGGGGCGCGCAACCCCCGCAGCCTAGAATATGGCGGCGAGCAATAGAGCCGCCAAGGCACCCGACGCCGAGCAGACGAAGTTGACGGCGTCGTTGTTCATCCGCGCCGACCCGCGCACCAGCGCCGTCGGCTGCCCGCAGTGGCGAGCTCGCTCGAGCTCCTCGCCGCATACCCGGCAGGCGTACATCGCCTGCACGGTTGCGCCGAGCAGCGAGTCGGCGAGCGAGCCGGCCAGGCCCGCCAGGCCGCCCAGCGCGGCCAGCGGGAGCAGCTCTCCGCCGCCCAGCACCGCAGCGGCGGCGCCGATGAACAGGCCGCCGGCGAAGCTTGCGGCCGTCCCGGGCAGCGACACGGCGCCGGATGTGCCCTTGGGCACACGGCGGCCGGTACGGATGGATCGCGGTTCCCCGCGGCCGAGCCCGCCCACCTCGGTAGCCCAGGTATCCGCCGTCACCGCAGCCATCGCGCCCACAAACATGGCAAACCAGTAATCATGCGGTGCAACGGCATTCGCAATACACAGGGCGAGACCCAGTCCTCCGTTTGCAAGAACCTGTCCCGCATCCCGCCTGTCGGTCTTTTCGTAGCGCTCTTCACTGGCGGCTTTTCTCTGCTTTTTAAACTTGGACAATAGGGAAGAAGAAACGAAGAAAGCAATCAAAGTGCCATACCAGGCAGCATTCCCCAATCCGAACATCAATGTCCCCATCACAACGGCAGCGGCGAAACCCGACAGCGACAACGACTTGAACCGGTAAGCGGCCCCCGCAATGAAGAAGCTTCCGGCGATTCCGTAAAGCCAAAGCATGTTACCCCTCCCCACTTATCCTAAAATGTAAAACTTTCTGCTTCAGCTAGCAGGATTCGACAGCATAATCAAAGAATAGGTATTTTAACCTAATTTTCAGGAGCGACTGCAGACTCAAGGAGTGAACCTCTTGCATACGGAATACGAATTTTCCGAAGTCAAATGGAAAGAAGATTTAAGTCCGGAACAGCTTTTAAAAGTGATATTCAACTATACTGCCAAAATTGCCAATGAACGAGTGCTGGACAATGTACTGATTCTTATGGCTAACATGGGCCGCGACATGATCGTATCGGACCGCTGCGCCGTATGGCTGATCGACAAAGCCCGCAACGAGCTCTTTACGACCGTAGCGCACGGCGTCAAGGAAATCAGGATTCCGTTCGGATCCGGTGTGGTGGGCCACTCCATCTGCTCAGGGGAGCCGCTGTTTATTGACGACGCTTATCACGATCCCCGCCACAATTCGGAGAATGACGAACGAACCGGGTACCGTACCAAATCCATCATCACCGTCCCCTTTCGCAACAATGAAGGAGAAATCATCGGAGCCTACCAGGCGGTCAACAAATTGACCCCGGCCGGCGTTTTTTCCGCAAAAGACCTGGAACACCTCCAGCTGGCCGCCTCCTATTCGGGCAAGTCACTGGAATCCGTTATGCTGCATGAGGAAATTGTGGAAACACAGAAAGAAATCATTTTTACAATGGGCGAAATCGGGGAAAGCCGTTCCAAGGAGACAGGAAACCATGTGAAACGCGTTGCCGAATACTCTTATATTCTGGCCTTGGGTTTAGGGATGAGCGAAGAGGAAGCGGCTCTGCTTCGCACGGCCTCTCCAATGCATGACATCGGGAAAGTGGCTATACCGGACTCCGTGCTCAAAAAACCGGGAAAACTGACCGAAGAAGAGTTTCAGATTATGAAAAACCATACGCAAATCGGCTATAACCTGCTGCGCAATTCAAACCGGCAAATCCTGAAAACCGCGGCTGTCGTAGCTTCCCAACACCATGAAAAATGGAACGGGAGAGGCTACCCGAACGGGCTCAAAGGTGAAGAAATTCACATATACGGCCGCATTACGGCAATTGCCGATGTGTTCGATGCGCTGGGCAGTGACCGGGTCTACAAAAAAGCGTGGGAGCTGTACCGCATTCTCAACTTATTCCATGAGGAACGGGGGCTGCACTTCGACCCCCGCGTAGTAGATGTGTTTATGGAACAGCTGCCGCGTATCATCGAGGTCCGCGACAGGCTGTCGGACGAAATCAGCGAAGAACAATAACGGCTTCGCCTAACGTCCGCTCTCCCCACTTCAGTGCAATCCGGTCGCCGCCTGCGACCGGTCCCACCCCTGAAGGCGTACCTGTATAAATGAGATCTCCCTCTCCCAGTCCGTAATGCTCATCAATAAACCGGATAACCGTTTCCAGCGAAAATATCATATCCCGCACGTTCCCCCGCTGGGTCTCCACCCCGTTCTTTTCCAGAACAAAATCCGTTTCCGACAACTCCTGTTCCCCCGGAAAAGGCAAGAACTCCGTTAACGCGGCTGAATTGCGGAATCCTTTGGCCGCCAGCCAAGGGTGCCCTTTCTTTTTGAGCTCATTCTGGACATCCCGCAATGTGAAATCGATCCCCAGCGCAATCCCGTCCACAAGGTCATGCAAGGACGCCCCATCGAAATAGGGCCTGAAAATGCGAACGACCAGTTCCCCTTCAAAATGAACCTCTCCCGCTTTCCCGGTCAACACCAGTTCGGATCCGTCCAGCTGCACCGCAGCGTGCGTCGGTTTAGTGAAAATCATCGGCGCATCCGGCACAGCATTGCCCAGCTCGGCAGCATGAAGGCGGTAATTACGTCCTACACAATAAATGTTGCGAATGTTGCGAATCTCATTTCCCATCCGTCTCGTCCCCTAATCTGTTGTTTATATGGAGTTTAATTCTATGTCCTGCTCATCCGTTCGGGAGCATCACCTGCTTGAACCGGTCAGGCTCATTTGTGCAGATGATGATCTCCGGATGCATTTTCGTTACTCTGTATAGATCCCTTACTTCATTGACCGTCCAGGCCATCACTGTAAACCCGGAACGGATCGCTTCCTCTGCGAACTCCGCCGTGAGCACTTTATAAGAAATGGAAAGAAAATCGGCCCCGTACTCTCTAAGCCTCTGCAGCAGGTCGGAAGGACGCGAATCGATAATCAGTCCGGTAGGCATCTCCGGATGAATACGTCTTACTTCTCTAATTGTCTTCACATCAAAAGAAGTGATAACCGTATCGCATTCCATCCCATGCGCCAAAATCAGCTCCGCCACCTTGCTCTCTATACCCGGATACAGCCCTGCCCTATTCTTCAGCTCAATATTCAGCTTACACCTGCCTTTGGCGAGAGTCAGCACTTCCTCCAAGGTGGGAACCCGCTCACCGGCAAATTCCCGGCTGTACCAGCTGCCGGCATCCAATGCGCGGATGTCTGCAAGCGTCTTATCTTTCACTCTGCCCCGTCCGTTCGTAGTGCGGTTGACTGTGAAATCATGTATGACAACGGGTACCCCGTCTTTCGTCAGCTGGACATCCAGCTCCATCCAGTCCACGTAATATTCTCCGAGCGCCAGGCGCATTGCCGCCAATGTATTCTCAGGCGCTTTGCCCGACCATCCGCGGTGTGCTGCACAAGAATTCATAGAGTTCCGCCTCCGTATTCATGGTTTATTCGGCATGTACCTTTCCGTCTGTTCCAATCGAAGCGCCGATCGATAATCCGGAAATCCGGCGAAGCAAGGCGGCTCCCTCCGCCGCAGCCATCGGTTTAGGCTGTCCCCCTTTGGTCAGCACAGGCACCATCTCGAGGCTGCACTTGCCTTCTGCACTGCATTCGGCTTCCAAAATAGCGGAGTCCCATGTTTTCGGATTCGAGTTTGTAGTAAAAATAAAATTGCCTAAGCTGTATGCGATCCATTTGCCTTTATAGAGCTCCACCCCCTGGAGCACATGAGGGTGCCCGCCGACCACCAGATCGGCTCCGGCGTCGATATACGCTCTTGCCAGCTCCGTTTGTTCTTTGACAGGCCGGTCCTGTCTCTCTTTACCCCAGTGAACGACGACTACCACCAGATCGGCCGCCTTCTTTGCGGCTTGAATTTCCGCCGCAGGGCGCGTTACATCATAAGTTTCCGCTACGCCCGGCGAGGAAGGACCGGCTTTCCATGAGCCGTCGGGAACGACTCTGCTCAAGCCGACGAACGCCACTTTGATCCCGTTTTTGGTTACGATCACAGGTTTATAGGCTTCGTCGGCATTTTTACCCGCCCCGATCCTCAGGAAACCCGCCTTGTCCGCAAATTTCATCGTATCCAGCAATCCTCGGGTTCCGTGGTCCATAATATGGTTATTCGCCAGATTCAGCACATCAAAACCAGCTTCTTTCAAGGCAGGGAGCGTCTCGGGTGCACTCTTGAACACATAGCTCTTCGACTGCGGCTCCTCATGTTCGGTTACCGGCGTCTCCAGGTTGCCCACGGTAAGGTCTGCCTGTTCGAAGTAAGTGGAAACATACCGGTACGGATAATCATAGCCGTCTTTCTTCATTCTTTCGCCCACGCTGGCTGCCAGCAGAATATCGCCGACAAAATTCATATGTATTGTTGAATCGCCGCTCTGCGGTTCGGGGGGATTTCCCTCTACAGCTGTACCGCCTGAACCGGAGTTTCCGTTACTTCCTGTATCTTCGCTGCCGGAAACTGCATCAGGCTGCTCGGCATGGTCGGTTCCTGTTTCACCGGAAGGCTTCTCATTTCCCGCAGCCTCTCCCTGCGAATTGGCTGGATCCGAATGTTCTTTACCCGGGGATCCAGCTTGATCCGCCGCCTGTTCTGTTGCTGAAGCAACGGGCTTGTCGCTTGAATTGCCTGTTCCGCCTGTGAAATTCCAAATCGTATAACCTAGCACTCCGGCTGAAAGCAGCAGAATGCCGTTGATCATGATCATTCTGCGCAGCCGGCCGCTCTTCTTGCGCCGCTGCCTGCGCCTTGTTTCCGCTCTGCTTTCTCTCATGCTGCACTCCTTTAATCTTCTAAGTATATGGGTTTACATCTTTTCCATTATACCATTAAGAAGAAAAGACTGTCGCCGTCTGTTCTGCGCAAACGCAAAACATCCGTCCCTGCGCAGGAAGGCAGAGACGGATGTTTTGGATAAAAACGCTTTTTGATTAGTGATTTTTAGGCTGCGATTGAATTTGATTCTGGGTGTTGAGAACCTGCTGGTTCAACAAGGCATGATCTACCGCTTCCACCATGCCCGGGGAGCCGCCTCTTAAGAACGAGTCCCGGGATTGTTGAATTCGTTCGTTAATTGTCGGAGGACGGCTGTTGGAACCCATGTTGGACATGCCGGACATCCCTTGGGAATATCCTTGCGCTGCTGAATAGCCGCTTTGGCCCTGGTTCTGGCCTTGAGTTTGAGCAGTTCCTGACATCATCCCCGCCTGGTTAGAAGGCTGGAATGTGTGCAGGTACGTTTTTGCCGTATGGTCTTTCATAGTCGGAACCTGGTACTGGCCCTGTTCGTTCATGAACAGAAATACCTCATAAGCTTGATCGGTACACTGTACTGCCCCGTTCACCAGCATTTGGCGAAGGTTCGGATCCGCGCATTCCAGGGCTTTGGCCATATGGTTTTTGGCGGAATTTTTGTGGCAGGACAGCATGGCCGCCAAAATTTGCTGATCGTTAAACTCCGCTCCGCCCTGCGGACTTACCGGTGAAGGCTGATTCAGGCCATATTGGATTTGCTGCACCGGCGTTTCTGTGACATGATGCATTTTATTGCTTGTCTGCGGCTCAACGTAGTCGTGCGTATAGTTGACCAGCTGATCGTATGAAACCATGGCGGACTGCAGGTGACGATCGATCATCTGGCTCACTTGCGGGGACTGGGCCTGTGTAGCGTAAAGGCCGAAGTGATTCATCATATTGACTTTTTCATTCAAAATTTCATGGACTTCCAATGTTTCATGAGCGCCGAACGGCATAAAAAAACAACTCCCTTGTCTTTAGATCTGAATCTTAAGCACAAAGGATACTGTTTCCTGTTCTGGTGAAAAATATGCGGTGTTTGCCGGGCGAAAAGGATGCTGCCGGGACTACCGTCCTGCCGTGAAAGCTACCGCGTCGCGAGCGGCCGTCCGGCCCATGTGCACGCAGTCGGGCAGGCCGACCCCCTCGTAGGCGGCGCCGGCCGTAAAGACGCCCGGCAGCTGCGCGGCAACGCCTTCGCGAACCTGCCGGATCAGTTCGGGATGCCCGACCGGATATTGGGGCATCGACTTCGGCAGCCGCGTAATCTCGTGGAACAGGGGCTCGGCATCGATGCCCATCAGGTCGCGCACGTCGCGGCGCACTTTGGCGAGAATCGACGCATCGTCCTCGTCGACGATCGCCTCTTCGCCGGAACGTCCGACATAGCAGCGCAGCAGCACTTTGTCGGACGGGCTCGAGTGCAGCCACTTGGACGATGTCCAAGTGCAGGCCGTGATCGTGCGCCCTTCGCTGCGCGGCACGACAAACCCTGAGCCGTCCAGCGGATGGGCGATTTGCGACCGCTCGAACGCCAAGACCACATTGGCCACGGATACATAGTTGATCCGTGTCAGCTCGCGGGCTGCCGGCACTTCGGCCAGCAGCTCCGCTTGGGCGGCCGCCGGCGTCGTCACGATGACGCGGTCGGCCTGCAGCGCTTCGCCTGTGCTCAGGCGAAGCTCATACCCGTCTGAACTGCGGCGGAGCGACTCCACGCCGCAGTTCAGACGGACGTCCGCCGACGCAGCCAGCGAGGCCGCGAGGGCGTCAATCAGGGTGTTCAGACCTCCCTTGTAGGTCAGGAACACCGAGTTTTTCGCCGCCGCCGGAAGCTGGGCGTCCGGCGCGGCTGTGTCGCCGGGGACGCTGCGCTGCGGCGCCCCGGGCTTCTTGCGGCTGGCCATCATCCCGCGGATGAGGCTGCCGTGCTCTTGCTCGAGCGCGCGGAACTGCGGGAACGTCGCCGCCAGGCTCAGGTTGCGCGGGTCCCCCGCATAAATGCCTGCCAGCAGCGGCTCCGCCATGTACTCGCGCACCTCGCTCCCCAGACGCCGCTCGAGGAAATGCCCGAGCGACTCATCTCCCGGTTCCTTCTTAGCCGGAAGGAACCAGTCCAGGGCCGCTCTCATCTTGCCCTTGGTCGAGATTAGACCTGTGGTCAAAAACGGCTTGAACTGCGTAGGAATACCGAGCACCAGTCCCGGCGGCATCCGGTGCAGCTTCCCTGCACGCAGGATGTAACTCTTCTTCGCTGCCGGATTGGTTGGAGTCAGCTCGCCCTCCAGTCCGAGATCGCGGGCAAGCTCCACCATCGGCAGCTTCCGGGCCAGAAAGGAATCCGGTCCCCGTTCAATGACGAAACCGTCCCGGGTCAGCGTATTAATTCTGCCGCCCAGCCGTCCCCCTTGCTCCAGTAAGGTGACCTGGGCATCGATTCCCTGTTCCCGGGCATACTTCTGTGCATAAAATGCCGCGCTCAAGCCGGTTACGCCTCCGCCGATAACAGCGATCCGGATTCGTTGGCCGCCCATGTTACACGCCTTCTTTCCACTTGCTTACTACAACGTCCGCCAATGTTTCCATATAGCGCGGGTCTGTGTTCAGGCTCGGCGTACGCTCTAGATGCAATCCAAGCTCACGGGCCACATTCTGTGCTTCAATATCCAGATCGTACAGCACTTCCAGATGATCCGACACAAAACCGATCGGGCATACGAGCACATTGCGTACCCCTTCGTCTTTCAACGCTTTTAAGGTATCCAGAATATCCGGTCCCAGCCATGGCATTGCCGTCTGTCCGGCGCTCTGCCAGGAAAACTGCCAGCTGCTAATCCCCGCTTTTGCCGCTATGGCCTCGGAAGTTTCCATCATTTGCTGCGGATACGGATCCCGCATTTCCAGAATTTTCTCAGGCAGGCTGTGCGCAGAGAACAGGACACGAACCGGGTTTGCTTCGCGGTCGGGAAACTTCTCCAGCATGTTTACGACCCGCTCCGTCAGAGCTTCAATCAGGGAAGGATGCAGATGATAACTTTTCACATAAGAAATCGGAAGTCCAACGGAATCCGCCGTCTCCTGCGCACGTTTCATATAACCGCCTACGCTCATCACGGAATAATGCGGAGCCAGCACAACGCCAACCGCCTGCCGGATGCCGTCCTCAGCCATTTGGCGCACACCGTCTTCCACATATGGCGCCGCATGCTTCAAACCTTGATAGCAGACGAATTCGTGCTCGGGATATAACCGGTTCAGCGTTTCTTCCAGCGCCTGCACTTGTCTGTTCGTATTTTCACGCAGCGGGAAAAACCCGCCGACAATCGCCTCATAACGGTCAGTCAGTTCTTTCAGCTGCTCGGGGCTTGGCGGGCTGCCTCTGCGGATATGCGTATAATAAGCCTCAACCTGATCCAGGCTTTCGGGTGTTCCATAAGACATGACTAGTACGCCTATTTTCTGTTTCTGATGATCCATCAGCAAAACCTTCTTTCTACTCTATCAAGGTTACGTTGCAGCTCAGGCACGCGCTTTGGAAAGAACGGAGGAAGAGTACTCATGAATATATGAGGTCAAGTCTCTCAGCTTATCAAGGGATGCTTCCGGGAACAGGCCGTGTCCGAGGTTAAACACGAACCCCGGGCGCTCCATACCTTGATCCATAATCTCCTTGGCATACTTCTCAATGACGGACATCGGCCCCATTAATACCGTTGGATCCAGATTGCCCTGAACGGCAAACTTATCTCCTACCCTGCGTCTGCCTTCTGCGATGGATACTCTCCAGTCCAGCCCGATAACGTCCGCTTTCAGATCGTGCAAGGCCGGAAGCAGTTCGCCGGAAGAGACGCCCGGGAAGTAGATTTTCGGCTGATCCAGATCGGAGATGCCTTCAAAAATCCGTTGAATAGTAGGCAGCACAAACGTCCGGAAATCCGCCGGCGAAAGGGCTCCTACCCAGCTGTCGAACAACTGGACGGCCTTCGCTCCCGCACCGATCTGGGCGCGCAGGTAAGTCGTTACCATATCGCCAAGCTTCGCCATCAGCGAATGCCACAGTTCCGGTTCGCTGTACATCATTTCTTTTGTGCGCAAATAATTTTTGGAAGGACGGCCTTCAATCAGGTAACTGGCAATGGTAAATGGCGCGCCGGCAAACGTGATTAATGGACGGTCCAGTTCGCGGTCGAGGATCCGGATCGTTTCCATAATATGCGGAAGATCCCCTTCTACGTCGATCGGGCGAAGGCGTTCCACATCCGCTGCGGTCCGAATCGGGTTGTGAATAACCGGACCGATATTTTTGACAATATCAAAATCAATACCGATAGAAGCCACCGGATTCATAATATCGGAATATAAAATAGCTGCGTCCACATCCAGCTTCTTCACCGGCATTAAGGTAACTTCTGCTGCCAGCTCGGGTTGTTTGCAGATCTCCAGCAGCGAATAGTTTTCTTTAATTTTGCGGTAATCCGGGTCATAACGGCCCGCTTGCCGCATATACCAAACCGGCAGCCTGTCAACTTCCTGTTTACGGCAGGCACGGATAAAATCGTCACGATAGTTCATAGTAGAGCAGCTCCTTGTTTCTCGCAATTTCTGATACCTAACATTATGCCCTTTTTGAAAGGGGGAAACAACTGAGCGAATTTTTATAGTTTGACAAATGTTTGACAGTTCACAGCAGATCCGTTGCGGCTTTCCGTCTTCTACATACGGGCAGGCGTTTTCAATCCCAGCAAATCCATGCCATGTGCAAGCACATGAGCTGTGGCCCGGACCAAAAGAAGCTTCGTTTCCTTCTCCGCCTCAAGTTCGGACAGAATCCGCTCGTTTGCATAGAATCTATTGAACGCATGGGCTGTGTCGATAAGATATTTGGCTAAAAGAGAAGGATCGTTCGTTTCTACGGCCCGTTCGATTTGGTCCGGGTAGTAATGCAGCGTCTTCAGCAAGTGCCATGTGTGATCGCCAGCCAAATAAGCAGGGTCCGCAGCCATATCTCCCGCGCCGGCTCCATGTCCCTCCTTTTCCAAAAGACTCCGGGTCCGCACATACGTATACTGAAGATAGGGTCCCGTTTCCCCGTCGAAGTTCAGGGCGTCTTGCATGGAGAAATCAATCTCGTTCAACCTGTAATTTTTCAGGTCGGCAAAAATGATCGCACCGATCCCGATGGCCTCCGCCGTTTCCGCCTTGTTTTCTAGATCCGGGCGTTTGTGTTCCAATATTTCAAGGGCATGCTGAACCGCTTCTTTAAGTACATCTTCCAGAAAAATAACTCTTCCGCGGCGTGTCGACATCTTTTTCCCTTCGAATTTCATCAGCCCGAACGCGACATGGCGGCAGTCCCGCGCCCAAGTATGTCCCATCCGCTTTAATACTTCAAATACTTGTGTAAAATGAAGAGATTGCTCAGAGCCCACTACATAAAGCAGCAAATCTCCTTTCATCGTCTCGCGGCGGTAGATGGCCGTGGCCAGATCCCGGGCAGGGTAGATTGTCGTTCCGTCCGATTTCAAAATAAGGCATGGCGGGATATTCTCCCTAAGCCTGACTACCATCGCCCCGTCGCTTTCCTCCAGCAGCTGTTTGTCTTTAAGATTCTGGATGACGGCACCTATTTTGTCATTATAGAAGCTTTCTCCCAGGTATTCGTCAAACTCTACCCCGAGCACTTTGTACATCCTCTTAAATTCCTCGAGACTAAGGTCAACAAAGAAACGCCACAACTGCACAGCTTCTTCATCTCCTTGCTCCAGGCGCCGGAACCAATCCCTCGCTTCCGCTTCAAGAGTGGGGTCATGGTCCGCTTCTTCGTGAAATTTGACATAAAGATCGAGACAATCCTGAATCGTATAGCTTGTAAGGCGTTTCGGATCTCCCCACCGTTGATAGGCTGTAATTTGTTTGCCAAACTGCGTCCCCCAGTCTCCCAGATGGTTTACCCGGACCGCATCATACCCCGCAGCAGTATACAACCTGTACAGCGCGTTCCCGATCATCGTGGACCGGAGATGGCCGATGCCAAACGGTTTGGCGATGTTGGGCGAGGACATATCAATAATGACTCTGCGGCCTTGGCCGGACTGGGAAGACCCGAAGCCCTCCTCGTTCACTCTATGGACCCATTGGGCGGTAAAAGCTTGCCTGTTCAGTCTGAAATTAACATACCCTCCCGCTGTGTCCGCTTTGATTTGGGCATCATTCCAAGCTTCGGCGATCTGCGAAGCGATTAGCTGCGGCGGTTTTTTAAGCTGTTTCGCCAATGAAAAACAAGGGAGCGCCGCATCCCCGAAACCGGTATCCTGCGGCACCTCCAGCAACCGTGCCGTTTCCTCCTGCGTGAAGCCGATAAGGCCGGCCAGTTTTTCAGCAATGGTTTCCAGGACATCTCTGCTTACATATTTCATTTCAATGCCTCCTCTGTTTCATATCAGAACCGCCATCCATCAACAAAAAAAGCCCTCGTCTCAAAAAAGAGACGAGAGCTGTTCCCGCGGTACCACTCTTTGTGATGAACGTATCATGCCGGTAAGAGCAGAACGTTCATCCGCTTAAACGATAACGGTGTCGGCCGGACCGTCCTACTAAGTTCAGACGGCCATCTCCCGGGTGCGGTTCCCTGCGCGGCTCGGGCCGGCTTCCACTCTTCCCGGCTCGCTGTTCCGAATCCATCGCAAGTACTCTCCCGTTCAGCAACGATTCATGATAAGGTTAGGGTACATCATATCACATCATTTTTCCAATAACAACCATATCTATACCTTATTGAGGAGACCTGACTATGGCCCGAAAACATCATCTGCTCTTTATTTTCGTGACGCTGATGTATTGGATTTCCCTTTATATTTATGTGCCGATTCTTTCGCCTTACCTGGAATCTATGCACATATCCTACTTTTACGTTGGTATTGTGCTTGGAAGCTACGGCTTTATGCAGATTCTGATTCGGCTGCCGTTAGGGATCTTATCCGACCGGATGCGCGTGAGGAAGCCCTATATTCTTCTTGGAATGATTACAGTTACACTCAGTTGTATCCTGTTTGCGGCGGGCGCTGATCCCGGCTGGGCACTCGCCGGCAGGGCCATGTCCGGTGTGGCCGCATCGTCCTGGGTTGCCTTCACTGTACTGTATGCGGGCTACTTCGCCAAAGAGCAGACCACACACGCGATGGGAACGATCTCCTTCTTAACGGTAGCAGGCCAATGCGCCGGCATGGTCGCAAGCGGATGGCTGGCCGGTTCCTACGGTTGGAACGCAGCCTTCTGGACAGGAGCTGTCATTGGCCTGATCGGTCTGGCAGCCGCCTTTGGCATTTACGAGCCCCGTGAAGGAGTATACCGGGAACCGATTCGGGCACGCGATCTGACACTAGTCATGAAGGAGCCGGCGCTGCTGAAAGCTTCCGTGCTTTCCATTCTTGCGCACATTGTCCTTTTTGTTACGATGTTCGGCTTTACGCCTTCTTATGCTCTTGGATTGGGTGCTTCCAAAAACGATCTCAGTCTCGTTTCATTCGCGTTCATGGTCCCCCATGCCCTTGCTTCCCTGTATACGGGAAGATGGCTGGCGCCCCGCTTCGGGGTATGGAGAGTACTCCTTATCGGATTTGCCTTAAGCAGCATCTGCACTCTTGCCATCCCATTCACGCGTACGCTCGGTACCCTGATGTTGACGCAGGCTTTGAATGGCTTTGCCCAAGGGCTGCATCTGCCTTTGTTAATGGCATTGGCTATCCGAACAGTCGATCAGGAACAGCGGGCTACCGCTATGGGGTTCTATCAAGCCGTATATGCGCTCGGGATGTTCGGCGGCCCGTTCATTGCCGGCTGGATCAATGAAAGCTTTTCCTTGGCGGGAGGCTTCTATTTTGCCGCCATAGCAGCAACGGCAGCAGTACTTCTCGGCTTCCTATGGAGACGGAGCGGCGCTGCTCCGGAACAGCTCCCCAAGGCAGGTAAGGCTTCCTTCTGATTATTGGGTAAGATCAGGTTATGCTATACTTTAATCTGAACTAACGGACCGGACGACCCAAAGAAAGAAGGATTTGCACATGGCACAATGGAAACTGAACTTGGCTGTATTATGGATCGGCTTGTTTCTGGTAATGGGCGGCATGACGATGATCATCCCTTTCCTGCCGCTGTATCTGCAGGAATTAGGGCTTCATAATAAAGAGGAAATTACGTTTTGGGCGGGAATTATTTTTGCCGGAAATTTTGTGACGTCCTTCCTGTTTCAGCCTCTATGGGGGAAATTATCGGATAAATACGGCCGCAAGGTGATGCTGCTCCGCTCTGGATTCGGCATGGCTATTGTCATGACGCTGATGGGTTTCGCGATGAATGCGTGGCATCTGTTATTTCTCCGCTTGATCAACGGTACGATTTCAGGGTTTAACCCCGCGGCCGTTTCCCTGATGGCTGCTTCCACTCCCAAAGAACACCGGGGGTTTGTGATGGGAACGCTCCAGTCCGGTGCTGTGGCGGGTACGATACTCGGGCCCTTCATCGGAGGCGTGGTGGCGAATGCAGTCGGTTACAGGCCAATCTTTTATATTACGGGAGCTTGTATTTTTGCAGCTTCGCTTCTAGCTATGCTGATCGTCAAAGAAGAATTCAGCCGGGAAGAAGCGAAGGAACATGTTCCGATCTCCGTGTTTCAAGGCTGGCAGGAACTGAAACAAATCCCGCAGCTCCCGGCTTTGTTCGCAGTGACCGTATTGCTTCAATTTTCCATGCAGAACTCGATGCCGCTTGTGCCTTTGTTTGTTCAGGAGCTGCACAGCAACCCTGCGGACGTAGCCTTTTATGCCGGCCTTGTAGGGTCGATGCCCGGTATGTCCAATATGATCGCTTCCCCCCTTCTGGGAAAAGTAAGCGACAAACTCGGCGCGGAAAAGGTGTTAACCCTATCCCTCGTTGGGGCGGCCGTGTTCTTTATCCCGCAGGCGTTCATCGGCACGGTCTGGCAGTTGATGCTTGCCCGATTCCTCTTGGGCATCTGTATGGGAGGCATGCTCCCTTCCATCAATGCGTTGATCGGCAAGTTCACGCCAAAAGGAATGGACAGCCGCGCCTACAGTTTCAACAGCAGCGCAATGAGCCTTGGGAATATGGCCGGCCCGGTAGTGGGCGGGCTGCTGGCGGGTTTCATGGGAATCCGGGGAATTTTTCTGATTTCGGCTGTTTTACTGTTGTTGAACGTGCTATGGGTGTGGAGCACGCTCGTCCGCGGACGAAAGGTGAACAGGAGCTCCCCATCATAAAATAAAATAAATAACCCCCTTCGAAGGGCTCTCTGTGAGCCCTTCGAAGGGGGTTATTGCCTATAAGAGTAACCCTTCCATTTCAGGGCGGATATACATAAGTAACCGCAGCGAATAGGAAGGGAGTCCATCATCATGCCAAAATACAGGATTATCGTGGATTTATCCGACCGCAGACTGTATCTGCTGGACGGAAATATCGTGAAAAGAGCTTTTCCCGTCGGGGTCGGTAAAATACTTAGTGCAACACCGACAGGCGAATATACGATCATCAATAAAGCCCCTAACCCGGGAGGGCCTTACGGCGTGTTCTGGATGGGGCTTTCCCGCAAAGGGTACGGGATCCACGGCACGAACAATCCGTCCTCCATCGGCAAACAGGTATCCAAAGGATGTATCCGGATGTACAACGAAGATGTAACAGCTCTGTCTAAACTGGTCACAATCGGAACCCGGGTGACGATCAGACAATAAAGCCTGCAGGTTATTTCACTCTTGCAAGCGCCAAACCGTCATATGCCGGCAGAATCGTGCTGTCCAGGCGTGGATCTTGAGCCATCCGCTCGTTAAACAGCCGCATTGCCTGCACCGAAGGCCCCTGCTTACCCGGATCGGTCGTACGTCCTCTCAGCAGTACATTGTCCCCGGCGATGACCGCTCCCGGGTTAGACAGTTTGATTGCCCATTCCAGATAATTCGGGTAGTTCTCTTTATCCGCATCGATAAAAAAGAAATCAAACCGCGCGCCTTCCTTTTCCAGCTGCTCCAGACTAGGAAGCGCTTCTCCTACTCTGTACTCCACCTTGTCCCCAAGACCCGCTGCATCCAAATTCGCCTGCGCTGCATCTGCGTAAGGCTGGAGCAGTTCCAAAGAGACGAGCTTGCCGCCTTCGCCGAGCCCTCGCGCCAGGCAAATGCCGCTGTATCCTCCGAGCGCACCGATTTCAAGCACCCGTTTCGATCCTGTCATTTTCACAAGCATCGTCAAAAGCCGCCCGTATCCAGGAGCGATCGAAATTTCAGGCATTCCTAAATCTCTTATTCCTTGGGCAGTCCGTTCTAATTCCTCATCCGGTTTATAAACCGATTCCACATAGTCTTCCGGGGATAAAGTCATCCTATGAATCAACCTCCGTTTGTAACAGTCATTAGTTTCACCTATACTTGATTGTATGATTTCCTTATCCGATAAACAAGTAAACGGCTGCCGCCGACAAGTCTATAATTGGAGTGAATACATAACATGTCAACGTTACAATTAATTGCAACTGCGCCGATGGGGCTTGAAGCCGTGGTTGCCCGCGAGCTCAAGGAGCTGGGGTACGAAGATGTGCGCACTGAGAACGGCCGCGTTACCTTTTCCGGAACCGTACATGATATCGCCCGCGCGAATTTATGGCTGCGTACCTCGGACCGTGTGCTGATCAAAATGGGCGAGTTTCCTGCAACCACCTTTGACGAGCTCTTCGAAGGGGTAAAGGCTATGCCATGGGCGGACTGGATTCCGGAAGACGGGGAATTCCCTGTAGAAGGCAGGTCTCATAAGTCCCAATTGTCCAGCGTGCCTGCCTGTCAGGGGATCGTAAAGAAGGCAGTAGTCGAGAAACTGAAAATGGCTTACGGGACCGAGTGGTTTCAGGAGGACGGCCCCCGTTATGTCATCGAGGTGTGGCTGCTGAACGATATAGCCATGATTACTTTGGATACGACCGGGCCCGGCCTCCACAAGCGCGGATATCGCAGACTCGTAACGGAAGCTCCGCTGAAGGAAACAATGGCTGCTGCCATGGTACAGCTTAGCCGCTGGGGGCCGCACCGCCCATTGTACGACCCGTTCTGCGGATCGGGCACCATCCTGGTCGAAGCCGCGATGATCGCATGGAACATAGCCCCAGGGTTGCGGCGCCGTTTCAATGCAGACCGCTGGCCCGCCATCCCGGAGCAGATATGGGAAGATGCACGGGAGGAAGCGTTTGATGCAGTGACGGACGACATCCCGTTGGAAATTGCCGGCTCGGATATCGATCCGTCCGCGATTGAAGTAGCGATGGCGGCTGCCAAAAGCGCCGGCTTAGCCAAAGAGATCAAGCTGCAGACTCTGCCGGTGTCCAAAATCCGCCCTGAAGGCAAATTCGGATGCATCATTACGAACCCTCCTTACGGAGAGCGTTTGGGGACGGAATCGGAAATGATCAAAGCCGTCCGCGATTTCGGAAAATCGGCGTTGTATCTGGATTCCTGGTCGTTTTTCGCCCTTTCGCCGAACAAGGAATTTGAACAGGATTTCGGGAAAAGAGCGGACAAGAAACGGAAATTGTTTAACGGGCGTATTGAGTGTAACCTGTACCAATTCCTCGGTCCGCTGCCTCCCCGCCCTGCGCGTACCGATTCAAGCACACAATAAGTCACGGCGGAGAAATTTAAACCAAGGGCTAAGCGGGTTTTCCCGTTAGTTCCTTGGTTTTTTTAGCATCCATGGCCGCAAGGGACCGGACCTGGAGCAGCCCCTGTATTCGCCTCTGCCACCAGGTGCAGCACAATATTGAGGGTGTCTCACCGACCGTTTTCGGCTATGGGGACTCCCTCCTTTGTTTATTAAGTAATTAGTGAGCTGGTATGGAATAACCCCATAGTTACCGTGCATACCGCCATCTTTGGTAATGAATTACTTTATTACGCTGTCTAATTTCCTTATTTGTGGCCATATGCCGGTCACCATGCGCACATACGACCCTGAATTTCCATAATTCGTACATGTCATGTCACCATATGGTAATTCATGGATGATTACAAACAGATTGGCTAAAAAATGGTAAAAATAAGGAAAACTCGCGGCGTATTAGCGAAATTGGTTACCAAAACCTAGTGGAATTGACGTGAAATTTGATAAATCGCATACAGTTCGCCTAACTCAGTTAGCGAATGGATGGTGAAAGTTCCCTATCAGGCCAGCTCTTCTTAATGCACGCTTTGATACTTGCCGTTAAATGTTTTATTATTAAGACATTGTAAATAGATAGACTAACCCGTTCGTGGTGGAATTAGAAAGGATTCAACTTATGCAATCGAACTTTACCTATACAGGTGCGGAAGAGCGCAGCCGTTTCGTGCGGGCGGTGAGCAAAATCCGTATTGCGGATTACCTGATCTTTATCGTACTTCTGTTCTGGAAGATCATTTTATTCGATGCTTTCATTAATGTCCCGCAGGTGAAAATGGGCCCGTTGGACTGGCTGATCGGCTTGGGATCGATTCTTCTCCTGTCGTTCTGGGTATTCTTCCTCCCGCTGGCTGGCCGGATTCTTGCCCTATTCTTTCTGAATTTGGCCGTTTCCGTTCTGTTTTTCTCTGACCTTGTGTACTTCCGGTACTTTCAAGATTTCATTTCGATCCCCGTGTTGATGCAATCGAAGCAGGTTGGAGAGCTTGGCGGCACGATCGAAACAATCGTTTATATGAAAGACATCTTTTTCTTCGTGGATCTGGTGCTGCTTATCCCGCTGGGCATCTACGCATACAGGCGTCTAAAACAAAGCGCCTCTTACGGGGCCCAGCGCCCTTTCCCTCGGCGTTTGCTTAGGAAAGTCGCGGCTAATCTCATCATCTTCACCATCGGCTATGCCTGCGTTTTCGCTCCCGTCCACGTGGCCACAAGCACCTGGGCAAAAGGGCTGTTTACCGGCAACTGGTGGAACGTGGCTACCTACAATGTCACGGGTTTGCTTGGTTTTCACGGGCTGGATGTGTACCGCTTCCTGGATACCAAGGTTCTATCCAAAGAGCAGGGTTTAACCGAGAAACAATTATCAGATATCCGGGCATGGTTCTCCAACCATGAAAGGCAGCTCGGACCTGACAACCCCATGTTCGCTAAGTACAAAGGGAAAAATATCATTGTCGTCCAGGCCGAAGCGCTGCAAAACTTCATGATCGGGAAATCGATCGGCGGTAAAGAAATCACGCCGAATATGAATGCATTGCTGAAAGAAACGTTGTACTTCAGCAATTATTATCATCAGACCGGTCAAGGACGTACTTCGGACGCGGATTTCCTATCCAACTGCTCTATGCATCCTCTGCCTACGGGGTCGGTCTTTACGAGGTTTCCCAGCCATACCTACGACTGTCTTCCGCAGCAGCTGAAATCCGCGGGGTATTCAACCGCCGTTTTTCACGCATATGAACCAAGCTTCTGGAACAGATACACGATGTACCCGAAGATGGGATATGACCGCTTCTACAGCAAGCAGGATTTTCAAACTGCAGAAAAGATAGGCTGGTCCATCGGCGACGAGCCGTTCCTGCTGCAGTCGGCCGACTACATGAAACAGATGAAGCAGCCCTTCTACTCCTTTTTAATTACATTGTCGAGCCATCATCCTTTTGCTATACCGAAGGATAAACAGGAACTTGATACCGGAGAATTCGAGGGGACCGTGTTCGGCAACTACCTGCAGTCCGTTCATTACGTCGATCAGTCGGTGGGCGCTTTCGTGGCCAAGCTGAAGCAAGACGGATTATGGGATAATTCCATCTTCCTTCTGTATGGGGATCATGATAATTCCATTACCGATCAGGTGCCGCTTGAGAAATTTTTAGGGCGGGAACTTACGGATGTAGAGTTCCAGAAGCTTCGCGGACAAGTTCCCATGATCCTGCACCTTCCCGGAGATCAGCCGACCGGCGAGTATAAAGAAGTCGCGGGCCAATCGGATATGACGCCGACGCTGCTTAACTTACTTGGCCTTTCGTCTCAGGGCAAATTCTTTATGGGGAATAACCTGTTCGGAACCTCACCGGAGCGATTGATTGTATTCCGGAACCACTCGTTCACGGACGGAAGCATCTATTACTATGCTACCGCGGATCAGATGTTCGAGACCGGGACTTGTACAGATTACGCCACAGGGGAAACTGTGGATCTGGCTAGGTGCAAGCCGGGATATGACGAGGCAGACAAACGCTTAAACTTGTCGGATCAAATCATCATCCACGATGCGATAACAGCCATACGCCATCCCGACAAACAAAAAAGGTAAGCCAGGATAACATCCGGCTTACCTTTTTCATCTATTAAACCGCTCTTATTTACTGCCCGTAAACGTAATCCCCTTAATAAAGAACTTATTAAAATAAGCGTAAATCAACAACGCCGGCAGCGTAAAAATCATTGATGCCGCCATAATATAATTCCAGTAGCTGATATACTGCCCTTTAAACGTGTTCAGGCCCAATGTGAGCGTAAACATCGATTTATCGGACACGAACATCAGAGGCTTCAGAAATTCGTTCCAGGCTCCCATGAATACAAAAATCGTTTGTGCGGCCAGCGCTGGAGCGGCCAAAGGAAGCGCAATCCGGAAGAACGTGCCGAACCGGCTTAAACCGTCCATTTCGGAAGCTTCCTCCAGTTCCTTCGGGAAGTTGATGAAGAACTGCCTCATCATGAACGTAAAGGTGGCATTGGCCATCAATGGAAGCGTCAAGGCTCCGTACGTATTCAGTAAATTCAGGTCCTTCATAATCAGGTAGGCCGGTACGATCGTCAATTGGCCCGGAATCATCTGGATCGCAAGTATGAGGAAGAACATCACTTTATTGCCGAAAAAGTCGATCCTAGCCAAGGCATACCCGGCCATCGAGTTGAACAAAATGTTACACACCGTAGCTACAACGGCGATAAACACACTGTTGAACAGCCAGCGGGAAAACAAAGGTTCTTTCACAAACACGTACAGGTAATTATCGAATGTAAAATGTTTAGGGATGAAGTGGATTCCGCCTGCTACAATTTCCTCCAGCGTTTTGAACGAGGAAGACAAAGCCCATAGAAACGGAGCGACCGTAATGCACGAATAGAGGAAGAGCAGTGCGTAGACGATCCACTTGGCCCATGGTTTCCCTGACGTTGGCATCTTCTCTCCTCCTTAGTTCAATTTTTCTTCCGAAAATAATTTTCTTTGAATCAGCGTTACGAGCATAATTACGACAGCGAGCATAACTGCAAGTGCGGAAGCATAGCCCATATCGAGATTTTTAAACGCATACTGGTAAATCAGCAGGGCCACTGTAAGTGTCGAGTTGTTAGGTCCGCCCGAACCTGCCGAGAAAATATACGATTGGTCAAACAGCTGGAAGGTTCCGATAATACCCATGATCACTGTAAAAAAGGTTGCCGGCTTCAGCAGCGGAAGCGTTATGGAGAAAAACCTTCTCCACCAGCCCGCGCCTTCGAGCATAGCCGACTCATGGAGAGCATCCGGAATATCCTGCAGAGCGGCAAGAAATACCACCATAAAGAACGGAGCCGTAGACCAGACGTTCATCATCATGATCCCTTTTAACGCCACCGCAGGGTCTCCGAGCCAGTTGTAAGTGGGCAATCCAAGCTTGCCCAGAATTTCGTTCAACAGCCCGTTGGAGTTATATATCCACATGAAGATCAATGTGAGTACTGCGGAAGAGGTAACAGTGGGCATGAAAAAAACAACGCGGAACATATTTTTGAATTTAAGCTTCGCATTCAATATGGAGGCTAGAGCCAGAGCCAACACCGTCTGGGCCGGTACGACCAGCAGCACGAAAGAAGCCGTATTCTTTAACGCAATCCAGGCCCGCTCATCATGCGCCATCCTTGTGAAGTTATCGAATCCGATAAACTTATAGCTGACTCCGCCAAGTAGATTTACTTTGTGAAACGATAAATACAAGGAGCTGAATACGGGTAAAAACAGGAAAGTGCCGACCAGCAAAATCGTCGGAAGCAGGAAAAGGTAGCCTGCTGCCGTATTGCGCAGCGCACGTTTCCAAGATGACTTCGGTTTCATCCTTTATCCTCCCTCGAGTCAGATTCGACCCAATGAGAAGAAGGGAGGAAGCTCCTCCCTCCTTTTCATCTGCTTATTGTGCCGCTGCGATTTCATTGTTCGCTGTCTTTTGCGCCTTTTCCATCGCATCTTTCAGAGGGGTTTTGCCTAAGAATGCATCCAGGAATTGGTTGTTAAAGTTTGTATTGATGATTGGGAGATTCACGCCGTCCTGCCAAGGAGTGGCGTAGGAACCGCCTGTTACAAGCGCCGAGCGGACCGGATCCTTATCGAAACCGAGTTCAGCGGCAACAGACTTCCGTGTAGGCAGGGCGAACCCTTTGCTGGTCCATGTTTTCATACCTTCTTTGCCCGTCAGATAGGACAACAGGGTCCATGCCGCTTCTTTCTGTTTGGAAGCTTTGTTCATGACATAAGCAACAGTGAAAGCCATCGTGCCCTTTTTCCCGTTTACTGTAGGAAGCTCCGCTGTACCATAATCCAAAGTTTTGAAATTGTTTTGCAGGTAAGGGATAGCCCAGTTTCCTTCAAATACGATCGAAGCTTTGCCTTGGCCGAACATCTCGCCGCCCCATCCTGCTCCTACTTCTTTAGGTTCTGCGGAGGATTTATCTACGTTGTGCATATCTACTACCAGTTGCAAGCCTTTCAGGGCTTGTTCAGAGGCGAATGATGCCTTACCTTCCTGATCGGTAATCAATCCTTCGAAGGCTTTGGCCATAAACATCTGGCGCGGAAGTTCGGGAGCTACGCCGAAGCCTGCGCGAACCAGTTTGCCGCCTTCCCTCTTGGTCAATTTTTTCGCAGCTTCCTGCAGTTCTTCCCAAGTTGCAGGGGGATTGGCAATGCCGGCATCCGCGAAATCTTTTTTGTTATAGAACATGGCCAGGGTCGAAAAATCTTTAGGGAATCCGTACGTTTTGCCGTCCACTTTAAACGCGTCAAGCAGCGGCTGCTCGAAGTCGTTGACATCGAATTCAGGAGTCACATACCCGTCAAGCGGTTCGATGACATCTTTTGCAATCAGGGCGGGAGCTTCGAAAGCATCCAGGTAGAACACATCCGGGGCTTCACCGCCGATCAGCCTTGTTTTGATTACGTCCATGTACTGGTCCGCAATGACTTCATAGTTGACTTTAATGTTAGGATATTTCTTACTGAATTCAGCCAGTGTCTGATTTAACAGCTCCTGTTCTTCGGGAGAAGAACCCCAGCCGGCCAGTGTAACGGTTACCGGTTCCTCACTCTTTGTTTCTTCTGTTGGTGCATTTGTTCCCGCATCGGTATTGGTAGATCCCGCCGTATTATTTTTGCCTGCGCTGCTGTTATTGCCGTTTCCTCCGGAACATCCTGCAAGAGCCAACACGGATACCATCATAAGGGTAATCAATATAAGTCCTGTCTTTTTCATTCCCCTAAAACCTCCCTTAATCATTGTCATTTATATGAGACAGCGGACAGCATCTCTGGAAAGGAAACGGCAAACCCTGTCGTATTGGACAAAATCTCCGTCTTTGGGCTGCTGCCGTCCCCTTCCCTCGTAATCCGCAAACTCAACGAGCCTTTGCCTGCTTTGATTCCGTTCACAATCAATTCGTTCATTCCAGTCAGCAGCATGGGACGAAGTGAAATCGTACGCTCCATCGCATCGGGACGAATGCCGAGCAGAGCCTGCAGGAATACTACCGGCGTTGCTGCCGCCCATGCCTGCGGCGAGCAGGCGACGGGGTACGGTACGGGGTAGTTCAGCCCTGCCTCATAGCCGCAAAACAGCTCGGGCAGGCGGTGCGCCTCAAAATGGACAGCGGCTTGCATCAGGCCGTCCATCACCATCCTGCTCTCCTCGGCATAGCCGGAGGAACTGAGCCCCATCAAACACAACGAGTTATCGTGCGGCCAAACGCTGCCATTGTGATAACTCATCGGATTGTATCCGGCGGAACCGGTGCTCATCGTCCGGATACCGTAGCCGCTGAACAAATCCGGCGCGGTAAGCCGCTTGGCTACGGCATCGGCGCGCTCCGGCGGGAGAATCCCCGACATTAGAAGATGACCCGGATTAGATGTGACGGAACGGACTTGGCGTTTCTCACGATCCAGGGCGATGGCATAGTACTGCTCCTCCTCCATCCAGAACTCCCGGTTAAACCGGACCTGGAGAACCTTGGTGCTCTGCTCCAGCTCCTCAGCCCATTCCAAATGCCCCATTTTGCGAAGGATCGGGGCGAGCCTGGTTTTTGCCTGGTATACATATCCCTGTACTTCAGACAGAGCAATTGGAGCCCGCGCATAGTCCCCGTTTGCGTGTACGATGGAATCCCCGGAATCTTTCCAGCCCTGATTAGCGATCCCTTTGGAAGATTTCTGATAATACTCGACAAACTGATCCTGATCCTCGTCACCGAACCGTTCGATCCAGGCCAAAGCGTTCTTCAAATTAGGCAAAAGCCGATGGATCAGCTCCTCATCCGCCGTCCAATGGTAATACTCTGCTGCGAGCAGAAGAAAAAGCGGAGTAGCGTCAACGGTTCCATAGTAAGGGGTAAAAGGAATCGCCTTCGTTGCTGCTAATTCGCCGGAACGAAGTTCATGCATGATTTTGCCCGGTTGCTCATCTCTCCACTCGTCTTCCTGTGTGCCTTGGAATGCAGCCATGGTTAGCAGTGTTCCTTTGGCAATTTCGGGGTTGAGGCTCAGCATCTGCAGCGCAGCAATCAGACTATCCCGTCCGAAAGGAACGGCGAACCAGGGAAGCCCGGCCACCGGGAACATGCCGTACCCCACATCGGTGAGCAGAACGCGCAAGTCCTGTTTTCCCCGTTCCCATAGGCTGTTAAACAGGGGGACATCCGTCGCGGCCTCGGTACATTCGCTATTCCAGGCAGCAGCACCTTCCGTGAGCTTAGCAAGAGCCTCCTCTTTAGGGATTATAGGCTTGCTCTCACCGCCAATTCCGGGACTTACGAAGAAGGAGATCTCCTTATACTCTTTCGGGTGAAGGGTCAGCGTAAAATCGACCTTTCCGTCTTTACTCCGGCGTGCCTCCTGCGAATCCCACTGTATTTTGGTCGTCCTCTTGAGTCCGTCCGCTCCGAGATAACCGAGCGTGAAGCTGCACGGCTCATGCACGGTAGGAATTCTGTCCCCCGTCTTGCCGCCGTGATATCCCCTGACAACGAACATATCGGCAAAATCCGCATCAAACATCACGCTGAACTCAAACGTAACGGCTTTCGGATAGTAGTTCGTAAGCCGGCAGGTTTCGTAAAGCACCCCTTGATAGATGAAGCGCTTCCTTATGACTTCGACGGACTCCCTCCATAACAACAGATTCCCGTCCTGTTCCATGTGCGGATTGGTCAGACGGAACGTAAGAACGTCATGGTCATCTGCAGGCGAAGAAAGCAGGATCAGCTTCTTTCCGTTTAACTCTGTTTCCAGCCTGGATAGGAATCGGGTATCCTTCGTATACAAACCATGACCTGCGCTCTGGCCTTTGGGAATATCCCCGCTCTTCTCCGTCATGAGGAACAAATCATTTTCTTTAATTACTCGGTAATCCATCATGCACCTCAAATCTTCTGTTGAAACAGCTTGTATCATAGCTGCGGTTGTCCGAAACGTTTTGGAAAAAGGATAAAAAGAAAATTTGCCCCAAAATCGTATGTATGTAAGCAGGAAGGAGGGCAAAACAGAGGTTTCCGAAACGTTTTCGTTGAACTTGACCTCATTATAGAGCACGATGTAAGCATTTTCAAGCACTTTTTTTATAACAAAATTATCCCATTGCCGTTCCTGTGGATATCCTTTACAATGATGTAAAGCCTGAAAACGTTTCGGAGGAATCCTTTTTGATTACAATAAAAGATATTGCCAAGAGCGCCGGTGTTTCGATCACTACGGTATCCCGTGCCTTAAACGGCTATGATGATGTAAACGAAAATACAAGAAGAAAAATTAAAGAGATTGCCGATCAGTTAGGCTACAGCCCGAATATGGCCGCCAGGTCCCTGATCTCCAAAAAAACGAAGACGCTCGGACTTCTCCTGTCTAATGTGACCCGCGACAGTTCCAAGGATAACATCGCTTTTGAAGTGCTATGCGGTATGAATGACCGTGCCGGCGAGCTTAATTACGATCTGGTCCTATTCAGCACAACCCCGCAGAAGCAGAAGATGAAATCCTATAAGTCGCTATGCCAGGAAAGAGGCGTGGACGGCGTGATTATTATGGGCATCCGGCTGGACGACCCTTATCTGGAGGAAATCGTTGCTTCCCCCATCCCTTGTGTGCTGATTGATATCCCCCTGAAGGGAAAGAATGTCGGGTACGTGACTTCAGATAATATCGGGGGTTCCACTGCGGCCGTGAAGCAGCTGATTGACAGCGGCCATCGGAACATCGGCATGATCAACGGCCATTCGCAAGCGGATGTCAGCATACAGCGGCTGGAAGGGTTTAAGCGGGCGCTGGACGCTGCAGGCATTCCTTTCAATCCGTCCTATGTCATGGACGGCTCCTTCTCGGAGAACGGTGCCAAAGATGCTGCTTACCGGATGGTTTCCCAGCATCCGGAGGTGACCGCGCTGTTCTGCGCCAGCGATCTGATGGCTCTAGGCGTACTGCAGGCATTAAAGAGCCTGGGAAAATCCGTTCCCGGTGATATGTCGGTCATAGGATTCGATAACATCAGTGTTAGTTCCTACTGCTCGCCAACCTTGTCCACCGTCAACCAAAACAAATATGAAATCGGTTATCAAGCCGCTCAAATGCTCATCGATCTGCTGGAAGGCCGAAACGTATCCCGGCATTTGATGCTTTCGACAGAACTGATCCTGCGTGAAAGCACTGGCAGATGGATGAAATAAGTTAAAAGCTGATCCCTGTGACTGTGGTGGGATCAGCTTTTTTTTTGAATCTCAAGAATGTAAGATGTTATACCTTTTACACTTCCACCCGTGGCGCCGTCGGATCACACCCCGGGCTGCTTACTTCCGACACTTGGGACAGCTTCATCAGATAATAACATTCCTCCCGTGCCATATGGTCCGGAAGCAGCGGATTCAGACGGCCGAGGGCTTCCTTCGTAAGCCGCATCTCTTCAATTTCCGAAAGGAATTCCCGAAATAACAGCATCTCCAGCTCTACTTCCTTATTAAATCTGGATAAGGCAGGAAATTGCTGCAGATTGGTCCGCATGTACCCCGCCAGCTCAACAGCTTTCAGATAGTACTGCTGAAATTGCTTTTCAAACTGCATGCTTTTGTTGATTAGAGGCTTCTCCACCGGGTCTAATTCCTGTGCAACGGCGGCTGCATGGCCGGTTGCGTCCGTCAGCCACAACAAATGATGATGAACCGCCTCAAATACGGGCGGAAGCTCCCCGGCCAGGAGATGATACAGAACCCTTAAAAACTCATCCAGCTCGTTTACCATGTGGTTGATGAAAGTGGGCGGAAGACCGATATCAATCTTGCCCGCCAAATGCTCACGCAGCAATTCGAGCTTGAACTCCCGAAACTCCATAGTAAGCTGGTTGACAGTTTGATTGAAAACCGGAAACCGGGCATTTTCAATTCCGTTTCTGGCATCCTCCAAATACTGATCGTAAGATTCCATAAACCGTTTGGCTTTCTCAATCCTTGCCGTTTCTTTCGGAGACAACGCGTTATAAATGAACCTTGCATGATCCCCTAACACCTGCAGCCAAAACTTGTGCTCGAACAGCGCCTGCTCCCGATAGGATGCTCCCGCCGGTTGTTGTTGTACCATAATCGCCCTCCTTAACTAGTTCCTGCCTGTTTGAGTATATGTTAGCTGCAGCCGGAATCTTCCTCAAAGTACTTTGGATTACAGGCAGAATATGATAAGGTTACGTATAGCGATATATCAACATCAACATAGCACTCAACCAAGGAGATCAGGAAATGACTGTACTACTTACCGTACTTGCCGTACTGCTGCTTGCGGCACTGCTTCTTTTAGCTGCGTTCTGGGGCCTGTCGGCCAAAGCCCAGACTCCCAAGCGCAGGCCGATTGAAAGGGTTCCGGATATGCCTTATGAAGACATCACCTTTCCAAGCCATGGTTCCACGCTCAAAGGGTGGTTCGTCCCTTCCCGCACATCAACCCCTGACGGGGCGAAACAGCCGGTGATCATCATCGCCCACGGCTGGAACTCGAACCGCTCCCGCGTGCTTCGCTACGCCCGTCCGCTGTATGATGCGGGCTATGCCCTGCTTCTGTACGACGCCAGAAGCCATGGCGAAAGCGACGGCATTCCCGCTCCGTCCGGCATGGCCTTCCGTGACGATCTCGTCTCCGCCGTCGACTACCTGACCCGGCGCCCCGACATCGATCCGGAACGGATCGGGGCGCTGGGCCACTCGCTCGGCGGCTTCGGCACCGTCGCCGCGCTGTGGGACGAGCACCGGCTCCGGGCCGTGGTCACCGACTCGATGCCTGTTCGCATTGAAACCATGATCTACTCGGAGCTGTCCCGCCTGCGGCTCCCGAAATTCCCGCTCGCTTATATCATCCCGAAAATTTGGTTGCGGCGCAGCCGCATTGACCGGAACAAGGCCGCAGAGTTCGATCTGATCGGCGCCATAAAGCGCAGGCAAGGAAGCGTTCCTGTCCTGCATGTACATTCGCGCAATGACGATTACATCCCGTCTGCAGAGCTGGACTACCTGGCTTCCCACCGTTTGGCAGGGGCGGAGCATTTGTATGTCCAGGCACCCGGGCATAGTTCATCGGAAACAGACCCGCAATTTTGGAACCGGGTACTGCGCTTTTTTAACGAACATTTGTGCCCGGTTACGTGAAACTTCACGCATGCCGGCGGCCTTGGCATGATCAACCGATGTTCACTTACACAACGGTACGGTGCTCCTTTCGCGATGGAAGGGCCCCCTTAAATACACAAAAGAGCAGGTCCACAAGGACCTGCTCTTCTTGTATTTAACGTTTCTTGATAAATTTCGCAGCTTTCTCGATCACTTCGTCTTCCGTCGGCGCTGTTACATACCTGCCGTTAATGAAGACGAAGGCGTACCGTGCGCAGGGGCCGCAATAGGACTTGCAGGCCACCTTAATCTCCGCTTCGGGCGCCAGCTTCTGAAGCTTCGGCAGCGCCGTCTTCACTTTCATATGCTTGCATTTATCGCAAATGCGTATATCGTTGGCCATGGTGCAGCTTCCCTTCTTGCGCGGGGCTTAGTGATCCCCGTGGTTGCCTTTGGAAGGGTTTGTAATGGCAAAGCCTTCTTCCGGCAAATAGAAATAATCGATTTTCACGCCGTCCAGCATAGGCTCGTCCTTGCTCAGAACAACGTCGATCCCCTTATCCGTTGAAACGACTACATCGTTTTCCGTAGGCTCGTCCAAGTCCATACCATAGTGAGCATGGTCCCCATGAGATTGGGTAATCAAAACGCGAAGTTTCAAGTGCTTGTTTTCTTCCTTTTCCAATTCGCGCTGAATTACTTTTGCCGCATTGCGTGTAATTTTCACTTGCATATCAGCCACTCCTGTCTAAATCGTCAATATGCTATATTCTAACCGATCAACGGCCTTTGTGCAAAAAATTACAACCGGTACTTCCGCTCCATCCGTTCTGTAAACCAGTTCATAAGGAACATCGTCACTGCAATATCGTCGATCGGCAGAAAAGGAAGCACATCGGGCATAACCCAGTATACTAGGGCCGGCACGGCAAAAAGCAGCTTTTCTTTCAAGGGAATAGCAGGAGAAGAAGCCAGCTTCACCGTTCTGCGAAGAACATGTCCCCACTGCCTTAACGACAACAGCTTTCTGAGTTTCATTCTCATACACCTCTTTATCAGGATTTTGTATTGATGAACCAAAGGAAAAAAGCACCCTGTCCGCCAAGGTGCTGCTCGGGCTTGGAATTGATTATACAGCCCTCCGTTCCGAATGTACACCGCCTAAAGACGGGGCTATGGTTCAAGCGCCCTAAGCATAAGACCCAGCACCTCGTCATAAATGGGGTCAAACTGTTCGATCGGCAGCGGATTGGATCCATAACCCGCTTCTACCGTAAAGCCGGGACGGCGATACTTCTGAATGAACCAGTCTTTAAAGCCTGCGTCGCTGTCCGATAACGAAACGGGCTGATAGCCGCTTGCCAATGCGAATTCCTTTACAAGCGGTGCCGATTCCGGCGGTTCCAGCCCTCTGTAATTCCAGTAGATTTCCTTGCCTTGCGTATGGAAAGCAAACACGCGGTCGAACCGGTGAGCGTCGGTGAACGCCTCCATTGCTTTGGCCTCGGGCTCCGTAAGCGGCGCTGTTCCGCCATAATCCCGCGGTCCCGGCTTGTTGACCGCCCGCCGGGCACACTCCGCTTCCCAATTCGCAGGAAACTGGTCATTTAAATCTACCCCGTTCGCATTGGCTTTCCATCCGGAAAAATCGGTTGAACCGTTGTTCCAGGCCAGCAGTTGATGGAAGCGGGGATGATCGAACGGCAAGCCGCGCACCGCAAGTTCAACACCGTCCGGATTCACCATAGGCACGATGAAAAGCGTACTCTCTTTAGTCAAACGAACAGCAGGCACACCCTCCAAATGCTGGCCTGATTGAACCCCCTCGGCGTAATCTTCTGCAAACTTCATTAGCAGAAGCGTTGTAATCCATTCATTAGCATGAAAGGATCCGTTAAATTGAACCTTCAGCGGTCCCTCTCCTATGCTAACGGCCGGGATCGGCCTTCCCAGTGCGCTGTGTCCTATCGTTTCCACTTTCATAAAAGCATATCGTCTCGTCAGACGTCTCAGGTCCAACATACATTCCTGATATCCGTATGGCCGGTCGGTCCGGATGAGTCCCATCGTCAATCCCCTTTCAAAGAGGTCTTCCTATTATAGTATGCGCGAGTTAGACAATGGTTGAGTACCTATTCCTTTGGGACAAATTGCTGCCTGGTATTCCGGGCTGTGACACTGCGCCGTCCTTTTCTGAAAGGATGCAGTTACCTTTTATGTAAATAAAAACCCCGCAACCTTCAGGTCACGGGGCCGAACTTATTCAATAGTCACTTTATTAACTAATGCTTGGCGACTGCCAGACAACGGGTTGAAGCAGAATGTGATCGCCCAGCCAGTCTTGAGCGATTTTTCGGAACATGCCCGGTTCCCCGCTGCAGAAGAACTGGTGTATCGGCGTTTCATCCGAGCGAGCCAGCTGATTGGACTGATACAAAATGGTGCTGATTTCCCTGGCCGTTTCATCAGCCGAAGATATAAGCGCAACTTCCGGACCCATGACTTCAGAGATCGTTTCTGTAAGAAACGGATAATGCGTACACCCGAGGATCAGACAGTCCATCGCATTATCTTTGAGATCATAAAGAGCACGCTCTACTACTTTATACGTGTGCGATGTACGAAACTGGCCTTTCTCCACCAACGGCACAAAATCCGGACAAGCGCGGCTGACCACCTGAAGCTGCGGAGCAATTTGCTTAAGCGCATGCTCGTAAGCACCGCTGCGAATGGTCCCGTCTGTCCCGATCACACCGACAATCCCTGTCTTGGTTGCTTTTATCGCTGCTCTTGCTCCAGGATGAATGACACCGACTACGGGAATGTTTACTCTGGAACGGATATCTTCAAGGGCAACGGCGGTAGCCGTGTTGCAGGCAATAACAATCATTTTGGGCGAGAACTGGATCAGGTAATCCACGATCTGCCGTGTAAAACTTACAACATCTTCTGATGGACGCGGTCCGTATGGAGTTCGGGCGGTGTCGCCGAAATAGATGATTTTCTCCTGCGGGAGCTGCCTCATTACTTCTTTTACGACAGTCAGACCGCCCACGCCGGAATCCAGTATTGCAATAGCTTGCTGCACGAACACACCGCTTCCTTTGCATGGTATTAGGTATAAGGTCTCTTTCTTCACTACATTTTAAAATATGAACTTCAAGTAGCAAAGGTACCAGGGCAGGTGCCCCGTTTCCTCCTATTTCCGGCCTTTCCAATGCCCGGCCTAGGATAGGAACTCTACTATTCTAAATCTTCGTTCCGCGCAAAGCAAGTTTGACGAGGCTGATTCACAACGGAAGCATTCGGCTAAATAGGAAGTGAAACCTTATCTGGCGGGAGGTGTAAACAATGCCTTGGCGTAAGGGGGATTATCCCGAATCTATGAAAAACATGGAGGAACGGGTCCGCATGAAAGCCGTGGATATTGCCAATGCCCTGCTGAAGGAAGGGTATGAGGAAGGACAAGCGATCGCAATTGCTACGGCACAAGCCAAAAAGTGGAATCAGGATCACCCTGAAACAAGTCCCACATAATTCAGCAAAAAGGAACGCAACCTAAACGGGGAAAATTAGGAAGGAGTGTTAACTAACATGAGTTCATCCAACAATTCCAGTTCCAGTACCCAAACGCTGCCTCCGCAGCATCAGGAGCGGCAGCCGGGGCTTCAAAGCGACATGACACCAAAGCCGGATGCTATTTCTGAAAAATATAAGGGCAGCGGAAAGCTGCAGGGGAAAGTAGCCCTGATTACCGGCGGAGACAGCGGAATCGGCCGTTCTGCAGCCGTATGCTATGCTGCAGAGGGAGCGAATGTAGCTGTTGTGTACCTGGATGAAAACGGGGACGCGGAAGAGACCAAGCGATTGATTGAAGCAGAGGGCGCCAAATGCCTGTTACTTGCCGGCGATATCGGAGATGAGCAGTTCTGTAAGCAAGCTGTCCAAAAGACAGTAGATGAATTCGGAAAGCTGGACATTCTGGTCAACAATGCAGCGGAGCAGCATCCGCAGAAGAGCATTGAAGACATTACTCAAGATCAGCTTGAGAAAACATTCCGTACGAACATCTTCTCCATGTTTTATCTTACCAAGGCTGCACTGCCTCATTTGAAGGAAGGTTCCAGCATAATCAATACCACTTCCATCACAGCTTATAAAGGCAGTCCGCAGCTGCTCGATTATTCTTCGACGAAAGGCGCGATTGTAGCCTTTACGCGCTCCTTATCCGGATCCCTGATCGAACGGGGAATCCGTGTCAACGGGATCGCACCCGGCCCGATCTGGACGCCGCTCATCCCTTCGACCTTCGATGAGAAGCAGGTATCGGAATTCGGCGGCACTACGCCGATGAAGCGTCCGGGACGCCCGGAGGAACTTGGACCCGCTTACGTGTTCCTCGCTTCCAGCGACTCGTCCTACATGGCCGGACAGATTCTGCACATTAACGGCGGCGAGATCGTAAACGGGTAACGCCCGCCGTAAACATGGGAAAGCCATCGAACCTCCCTTCCGGGAATTCCGATGGCTTTCTTCTTGTGCCGTCTTATTTGTACGCCGGCAGCCAGCTTCCGTGCGCCTCGATCAGCTCGTCGCACAGCGAAACGATATCGTCCATCGACAACTCGGCCGCCGTATGCGGATCCAGCATCGCTGCATGATAAATATGCTCTTTCTTGCCCGTAATCGCCGCCTCAATCGTCAGCAGCTGAGTATTAATGTTGGTACGGTTCAAAGCGGCCAGCTGAGGAGGCAGATCGCCTACATAAGTCGGCGTCACGCCGCTTGCGTCAACAAGGCATGGCACCTCAACGCAGGCTTCTTTCGGAAGGTTGGTAATCAAGCCAGTATTCATGACGTTGCCGCCGATTTTGAAAGGCTGATTTGTCTCAATCGCTTCAAAGATATAAGATGCATACTCATGCGTGCGTTTATGCTCCAGATTGCGGTCGTTAACCAGCTCGTCGCGCATTTTCTTCCAGCCTTCGATTTGATCGATACAGCGGCGCGGGTATTCATCCAAAGGAATGTTGAAGCGTTCGATCAGCTCCGGATAGTTCTTTTTGATGAAATACGGGTGGTACTCTGCGTTATGTTCGGAAGACTCCGTAATATAATAGCCGAATTTCAGCATCATCTCGAAGCGGACCATATCATGGTGCTTCTCCTTCTGCTTCTCTGCAGCGCGGCGCTTAATTTCAGGGTACAGATCCTGCCCGTTCTTCGTCACTTCGAGCAGCCAGGCCATATGATTGATACCTGCAATCTTCCACTGCACACCAGCCGGATCCAGTCCCAAATTTTTGAACATATCAGGCACGCAGGCTTGAACGCTGTGGCATAGTCCGACAGTTTTCACGCCGCCGTAGGTATTCATCACATTGGTAAGGACCGCCATCGGATTCGTGTAGTTCAGGAACAAAGCGCCCGGAGCCACTTCCTGAATGTCGCGTGCAAAATCCAGCATCACCGGAATCGTACGCAAGTTACGGAAAATGCCCCCGATTCCTACCGTATCTGCAATGGTCTGACGCAGGCCGTAGCGTTTAGGAATTTCGAAATCGGTGATGGTACATGGGTCATATCCGCCTACCTGAATCGCGTTTACTACATACTTGGCTCCACGAAGTGCTTCTTTGCGGTTGTCATAGGAACGGACCGTGCAGGTGCTGCCTGAAGTGTGTTTAATATTGTTCAGCATAAGTTCTGAGTCGCGCAGACGCTCAGCATCGATATCGAAGATTGCAATCTCAAAACCTTGCAAAGCAGGTGTCTGCATACAGTCACCCAGCAGGTTTTTGGCAAAAACTGTACTTCCGGCACCTAAAAATGTAATTTTGGACATTACGCATCCTCCCGGTTCATCTAAGGTTAAACGCTTACTTTTCTCATCCTCATAGTAACAGCCCAAAACCATTTGAGATATGGAGGAAAACATGTTATATATGGAGAAATGTAGTTAAATTTAACGGGAGAGGAATTGAGGTTTTGGCAGATCACGGTCATATTCAGGATACGTTTGCGTCCAACCCGTCCCCTTCCCAAGGGGAGCTCAGCGTCCTGTTCAGCGGCTGGGCGCAAACCGAGCCCTCACATAAATTCGGGCCGGTTGTCCATGATTACATCATTGTGCACCTTGTAATGTCGGGTAAAGGGATCTTTCATAATCTCGGTAAGGATTATGCATTGTCCGCGGGCGACAGCTTTTTCATTTTGCCGGGTGATCTTGTCTATTATCAGGCGGATTACGACGATCCCTGGAAATATACCTGGATTGCCTTTCGGGGGGCGGCAGCGGAGGAACTTCTGCTAGGAATGGATATAAGTGTTCACCGGCCGGTCGTAACAGCGCGGAACCTTAGAAAAATGCAGTTATACTTCACACGGATCATCCACACGCTTCAGCAAGGCGGAAATTATACGGATTTGGAGGCGGGCGGGTATCTGAGGCTGCTGCTGGGAGAATACGGAGCGAGCAACGGAAATTCCCCGCAGGGAGCGGTTCCTCCGGCTACGATGATTCAACAACAGGTCGAACAAGCTATCCGTTGGATCACACTTCAGTATTACCAGCCTATCTCGATTGAGAACATGGCTAAGACGCTCGGCTATCACCGCACCCACTTGTCCAAAATGTTCAAACAATACACCGGGCTATCACCTATGAATTACTTGCTGAAAGTGCGCATGGAGCGTGCCCAAAAGCTGCTTGGGGAAAGACTGACCATCGATCAGGTCGCATCTTCCGTAGGCTTCACGGACCCGCTGTATTTTTCCAAGCAGTTCAAAAAATGGAACGGATGCTCCCCTTCGGAATACCGTGCCTCCTTGCAGGGTTCCGGCAAAAAATAAACGCCATCTTCCCAAGAAGATGACGTTCTATTGTTCTTCGGGGGGCATCCAGCCCTCCGGCCGGACGGAAGGTACCCATAACGTACCGTTCTCCTCAACGATTCCGTATTGTCCGTACCCTTCCAGATCCACAATCCATGCAAGGTGTTTACGCATTAGAAGAGACGGGACATTCGCGCTTTCATATACAGGTGCCGTAGACTTATACACCAAGCCGGACCAGCCGTATTGATAACCATTGAACTCGATCGGATAAGGTGAAGCATTGACTACCCAGGTGCCAAAATGCCGCTGAGGGTCCGTATACCATTGCATGTCGGAACGCAGCGGCAGGCCTGGAGCCAGGTATGGATATCCTTTGTACACATGATTCGGGCTGTCCCAATGAGAAGAATCTGCAGTCCTTCCCTTAGCCTTCTGTAAGTTGAACGGTATGATTGTGGCCAAAGTAGACACCTTCCCGCATTATTGTTAAAATGTTTAAGCACCTCTATTGTAAACTCCGGTTTACAGAACGTCAATTCATTTAGCTAGATTACCATTTTTGTGGTAAAGTAGATAGTAAGAGGAGGTCGTAAATAATGGAAACATTAGGTAACTTTCTGGAACATTTAAGAGGCTCGATGTCTCTTCGCGAAGCGGCTAAGCGCTGCGGCCTTAGCCACGTGTATATCCGCGATTTGGAGAAGAACAAGAGCAACGCTAAGAACGGTGATTACATCAAGCCTTCCCCCGACACCTTGAAGAAGCTGTCAGAAGCTTATAATTATCCATACGAGCATTTAATGATCAAAGCAGGGTATATCAAGGAGGAACAAGCCTCCCTCTTCAATAAGCCGCTGGTCCAGATGGACCTGCAGGATGTATGCTACATTGAAGTGGACGACGATTACGTCACCTTCCATACGCTTGATAAGAAATACAAGAATAAGATCGATTCTCTGGCTGAATTCGGTGAGTTTCTGGAGACTTTGGATGATTCGGGCTTCATAAAGACCGACCGCCATCTATATGCCAATGTGTACCGGGTCGTAGAAGAGAATGAGAAAGACGGACTTCTCTACTTTGACCGGGATCATAAATTGTATGTGACGATCTCCTTGATTAAACAAAAGAAATACCGCAACCTGATCACCCGATCGATTGCGGTAAATAATGACCAAACAGTGGAACTTCATATCAGACCTGCTAAGCGCAGCTTGATCCGCGTGTTCTCGCTGGACTAATCCTCCAGCTCTTTCACGTAATAGAGCCTAAACAGTACGCTTAGGATCATGCTTGTACTGAACAGGACGGCCAGGATATTCTTTTGACCGGCTTCGGAAGTAACATACAAAGCTCCGATCACGGCGATTACCCCAGCCAGCGCAAGGGAAATGAACATTCCTTTGAAGCTGGCTGTTTTTATATCCGGCCGCCCCATCTTCTTATGCTGCGGGATGAAGGAGAAACCCAGCCGGAACTTGAGGAAAAACCAGGCAATGGCCAAATCGAATACAATAATCGCAGAAACTTGAGCAATTGTGTTCACTACTTGAATGCCTAAAACCTTCTCATAATACCAATCCGTGAACAAATCCGGCAACCCTGATAAGAAAAAACCCGTTACAGCCATTAACGCCGCATATCCTACATTTACTTTAAAGAAGACCATTAGTAGAACCGTGTAACATACGACTTGTAAAATCGTTAGAAACGAGAAAGCGTGATAATGTATTAAAGTTGATACGGGCGCCATTGTCAACGCTGCCAATCCGACCTGCCATTTCAAACTGCCGACTTTAAACCTGAAAATGGTCAGCGTCATAATTAGCGTGGCGGTCCACAAGCCTATGTAGCAGATTAAGTAGAGCAGCATGTTAGTCCTCCATTTCTTTTACGTAGTAGAGTCGGAACATGATGCTTAAGATTAAGCAGATGGAGAATAAAAGTAGCAATAAATAAATCTGACCTGCTTCCGATGTAACAAATAAAGCTCCAATAAGTGCAACAACACAAGCTACCAGTATTGATACTACAAGCTTTTGATTATTTGCTTCATTAACTTGAAACCCCTGGGAGTTGCTTCTCTGAGGGATAAAAGTAAATCCTATTCGAAAACGTTTAAAAAGAATAATAACTAAAATATTAAAAATAAAGACTGCTGCTCGTTGTACAACGTCGTTTACCACCTGTATTCCAAGAATTCGCTCATAATACCAATCCACAAATAAATCAGGCATGCTTGACAAGAAGAAACCACTTACTGCCATCATAGCTGCGTATCCGATATTCACTTTAATTACTAGCCATATTAGAAAAGTAAAAGCTAGGATCTGCAATATAGCGAGGAACGAGTAGGCCTTATAATGTATTAAAGTCGAAATAGGCGCTAAAGTTAGTCCAGCACTGAATATTTGCCATTTGAGTTTACTTGTGTTGAAACGAAACATCGTTAACGTCATGATCATTAGAGATATCCAAATTATCAGGTAGGTTATTAGTTGGAAAAGCAATGTAATTAATTCCCTTCTATATTCTTAGTCCAAGTCCCTATACTAAGAACTGAATTATTATCAACCTAGCTATAGTAAGTTAATCTTCCATGTCTTTGACATAGTAGAGCCGAAACATGACGCTTAAAATTAAACACAAGGCAACTAGGACCGCCAAGACATATATTTGTCCTGCTTCTGAAGTTACAAAGATGGTACCAATAATAATTACAAAAATTGTAATTCCTATTAAAATAAGAATCCCTTTATTATCGCTTCTTAACTCTAAAGCATTGCTTTTATGTTCAGGTACGAAGGAAAAACCCAGTCTAAATTTTCTAAATATAAATATAACCAGCAAATTAAATAACAAAATGGCTACACGCTGAACATCTGCATTCACAACCTGAATATCCAACACTGCTTCATAGAACCAATCTGTTAATACGTCAGGGATCACTGACAGTATATATCCGGTACATGCCATAAGTAGTGCATATCCAATATTCACTTTTAAAAAAAGCCAGAGTAGAATCACATAACATGAAATTTGTAAGATACCAAGAAAAGAATAAGCCTGAAATTGTATCAAAGTGGAAATTGGCGCTAAGGTTAATCCTGTTAAAACAATCTGAATTTTGTACTTCTCAATCCTAAATCTAAAAATGACTAAGGTCATTAGGATCATTGCAGTCCACAATACTAAGTAACCCACCAGATAGACAAGCAAAGTAATTTATCCCTCACTTTTAATCTTCTAAATCTTTGATATAAAACAGACGAAGAAGTATGCTCATGAAAAAAATACTAAGAAAATAACAAAAAGTAAATACATTTCCCCTCTTTCCGTTGTAACAAGACCTCCCAAAAACGATATTACGATAGCACACAGCAACATTAAAAAGATTTTAATATTTGGTTTTTTAATATTTAAGGGAGAAGCAGATTTGTGAGCTGGGATAAAAGAGAAGCCTAAACGCAGCTTTTTTAATTAGAATAATAACAATAATGTCATACAAGATTATTACGCTAAATTGTACAGGTAAGAATACTTCAACTCTTCCCAATACCTTTCATAGTACCAGTCAACCAATAATTCTGGAGGGCAGCTGAAGAAGATACCAATAATAGCCATTAAACTTGAGTACAATATATTTACGCGAAAGTATAATATGATTACAGCAATAAGCACGAGTAATAGTAATACAGTTATGTAAGAGTATGCATAATAGTGGATGAACGTCGATATTGGGGCTATAGTTGCTCCAGCAAGAGCTATTTTTTGTGCATTATCTTTTAACTCAAATTCACGTACCACATTATTATATAATCAGGTACATTATAATCCTCCAATTATTTACCTTCTATGTTCTTAATGAAGCTATTAATATAACAACAAAATTTAATAACAAATGAGAGATATACAACGGAACAATAGACTTGAATTTATCATAGACCCAGCAATAAAGTATACCGGATAGAAAAAGGCCTAGGATAACCCTTAGGTCAAAATGTAAGCCTGCGAATAGCAGGGAACTTAGGATAGCGCCACTCCAGAATCCCCATTTGCGTCTAATATTCAAAAAAATAATTTTCCTAAAAATCACTTCCTCTATTAACGGAGAAATCACTATCGCATAAAAAGGGATAATAGGGTAAAGATGGAGGATTGATAATATACTGTGGGATCCCCCAAGTAAAATAATAAAAAAAGCATTAGTAAATCCCTGTATTATAATGCAATATTTCAATAAAAATAAGGTCCATTTATTAATTTTCGGAAAGTCCGATACTAAAATTAAATAATTATATTGTCTTATATCATTCCTATATAAATAAACCAAAATTACTAAAAAAATAGGCGGGATTAATATCAGCAAAAATTTATTATCATTATTAATTGTTACAAAATATAGGAAAAGAAATAATATTATTAACAATGTATTTTTCAATAAGATAAGCTCCCAAATAGATGTTTTTCGTTAAATTGTACCACAATTCGACAATTACCACTTGTTACATTTAAATAAGTATATTAAACTACTGATTAAACACACACTAGGGTACAAAGGTCAAGATTACATAAAAATCCAGGTATAAATAGGTCTTTACTACTATAGTAGGCGACCCATTTTTTGTCATAAAATATTACATAAGCCCTTCATACGAAAGGATTAATATTTATGCACTCTCTTCTAACTAGCTTATTAAAAATAGTCACATCTTCTATTGAACTATCCACTGCATTAATGCTCACCTTTTCAATATTTCGTATTCCATTGAGATTCAATTATTTAAAAATTCTTTTAATTGGTACATGCCTATCTGTTGTTTCTTTTTATTTAAGGGATTATGTTAATTTAAGAGATTATGCATATATTACCGTACTTGTTTGCGAGCTTATTTTAATATTAATAGTATTTAAACTACCATTTTTATATTCACTACTCATATGTATTATAGGTTTCTTGGCAGGTTCCGTTATTGAGTATGGCGTCGCTCTAGCTATGATTGGTATGAAAATTTCTAGCTTTGAAGAAATCGATAAACAATTATTACACCAGAGTCTGCTTTTTATCATAACATCTCTTGTTATGTTAATGTTACATTTGTTTCTTCAATATAAGAAGCTTGGGTTTATGTTTATGCTTCGACGCTTTCAATTACAAAATGCCTTACAAGGCTATAACTTCATCCTGGCAAGTATATTATTAATTGCAATTATAACTTTACAGGTAGTTTCGATAACAATAAAGACTCTTTCTTATCATTTTTATGTGTTATTAATGATGACTATCTTATTATTAATTGGAATAGTAATTTCTTATAAACAAAATAAGAAAATGTTAACTGAGAAGTTTGAAAGAAAATTATGAATTTTATTGATAGGACTTCTTTACTAATAACAAAGTTTATTAGAGAAAACTATCCAGAAGGCGGATCAGAAACTGCATTAAATTATTCTGTTACACTATTGTTGAATACTATCATTTCTACCATATGTATAGTTACATTTGGAGCAATCACAGGAAACCAAAAGGAAACATTTTCTGTTCTCTTCATTTTCATTATAATAAGATATATCAGTGGTGGTGCTCATTTCTTTAGCTCGCTATCTTGTTGTATTGCATCCATTTTAATATTGTCTGCCATCCCTCTAATTAAATTAGACTTTTGGTATTACGGTCTTACTTTAAATACAATATCACTCTTAGTTTTTCTGGTTAAAGCTCCAAATAATTTGGAGAACCATAGTTCTATAAAAAGTAAGTATTACATTATATTGAAAATTATAGCTTCACTAATAATTATTTCTAATTTTGCAATTCAATCCTCAACACTATCATTAGTGTTTAGTGTGCAGGCTTTCTTTATAACCAGATATGCAACTGTAGCTATAAGTTTCTTGAAAGGAGAAAGGTAAATTATGAAAAGAGTTGTTGCGAAGTACTTAAGCATAATTCTTATGGCAATAGGTTCTTTTTTCTTATTTACTAATTCCTTTTTCTATTATCGACCGGAAACACCAACCGAGCTATTAAAAAATAAAAATACATAACTCATTTCTCAGCTGCCAAGACTTTAGTGGCAGCTTTTATCCATTCATTTACGGAGCTGATGAAACTTGCAACGAATCCCCGTAACTCGTGACGGCAGAAGAGGTTCCGAAGTACTTCTGATCGATTCAGCCGATGTCGTGAAGATTGAAATGTACCGCGACCGGGATTATTTGATCCATACCAAGACCCAGCAGTTTTATCTCGATACGTCATTCGACAGTCTGGAAGAATGGTTGTTTGAAGACGGATTTCGTATGCTCGACAGCACCAACATTGTAAATATGAACCATGTAAAGGAATATGATTCCCGCAAAGGTGTCGTGTACCTAGGGGATCGCGACAGCAAGGAAACCAAGACGGCTTCCGCTGCCCGCATTCAAAAGGAACATATCGAAAAAGTTCTGCAAATGCTCCAGATCAGCAACGATGCAGTACCCGAAGGCCAGTCGGATTTTGATCCGGTAGCTTATATCAGTTCCTTAGTGTCCGAAAACGAACACTCTCAATTTCTCCGCTCCTACGCCACGATCCAAGCAGTGGCCGCTAAGAAGAAGGCCGAAGAAAAGATTCTTCACATGGCATACCATGATTCTTTAACAGATTTGCCGAACCGCTTGTTATTTCAGAAGAAACTGGGTCAGCAATTTGAGAAAGTGAAAGAGTCCGGCAAGCTGCTTGCTGTTATTTTTATAGACTTGGACCGTTTTAAGATTGTCAATGATACGCTGGGTCACTATGTCGGGGATGAATTGCTGAAGTATGTCGCAGCCAAGTTAAAGGCCTATATTGGCCCGGAAGATATGGTCTGCCGATTTAGCGGGGATGAATTTATTTTGCTGCTGTCGGACTTTGTTCATATTGATGAAGTTAAGAATTTTGCCAAAGGTCTCTCCGATTTGTTCAACGAACCTTTTCTTTACTTGGAACAGGAATTATATATCGCGGCCAGCACGGGCATCAGTATTTACCCTTACGACGGGCAGGATGCGGATACGCTCATCAAAAATGCAGACACCGCCATGTACCGGGCCAAAGAAAAAGGCGGCAACACCTTCCAGATGTATTTCCGGGAGATGAACCACCGTTCTTTAGAACAGCTGAACCTGGAAAACCAGCTTCGTAAAGCATTGGACAAAAATGAAATCACACTTTTCTATCAACCGCTCGTTGATCTGCAAACCGGAAGTATCACCGGGATGGAAGCGTTGGTCCGCTGGAAGCATCCGCAAGGAATGATCTCTCCGGCAGACTTCATTCCTTTGGCTGAGGAAACCGGGCTGATTCTACCGATAGGAAATTGGGTACTTCGTGAATCGTGTATCCAGAACAAGAAGTGGCAGGATGCCGGCTATCCGGATCTTACGGTATCGGTAAATATCTCGGTGAATCAGTTTCACCAGCCTGGTTTCGTGAAATATGTCCAACAGACGCTTACCGAAACCGGCCTGGACCCGCATCGCTTGTGCCTGGAAATCACCGAAAATGTCGCTATGAAGAACGTCACTTACATTATGGACACGATGAATAAACTGAAGCAGATGGGTGTTCAGATTTCCATTGACGATTTTGGAACAGGGTACTCTTCACTCAGCTATTTAAAGAGATTCGATGTGGATACATTAAAAATCGATCAGTCGTTCATCCGGGAACTGTCCGGAGATGAAGACAATATGGCGATTGTCACTGCCTTGATTGCCATGTCCAAGCAGCTGAAAATCAAAACGCTCGCCGAAGGCGTTGAGACGCAAGATCAGCTCAACTTCCTGATCGAACAAGGCTGTGACGGAATTCAAGGATTTATTTTCAGCCGACCGGTTCCGCCTGAGCAGTTTGAAGAACTGATGCGCAGCCAACACCATCTGTCTAAAGTATTGTAAACAACCTGCTGGAGAAAAGTTCCTCGAAACTTTTCTCTTTTTTTATGCGTCTTACGGTAAAGCACTCTTTATAGACTCAAGCGACTTAATGTTAGAAGGGAAACTACTATAAATGAGCACTAATCCAACCTTACAGACTACAGCTACCCATGTCCGCGGCAAGCGCAAGAAAAGAAAATCCGGAAATCCGTTCCTCCGGTTTGTGAAATGGACATTTTGGACTTTGCTGTCTTTAGGCATCGCTTCTTCTTTGTTTGCCGCCTGGTTCTTCCTGACGCCCTCCGGTTCAGAGTTCCGCTACTTGGCTGCGGACACTTTGATCACAACCCAGCACAGAGTTTGGGCTAAATATCTGATCGGTGAAGAGGGATTAAGCAACAGAGTCAAGGAATATGCCGATATCATGGACCAAATGGGCGAAGAAAAAGATACGCATGTCATTGAAACCCCTGCCGTTGCTGAACCCGATGTAAAACCGATCGAGATTAAACCGATCTCAGGTGACGGTTACAAAGGATATATGGTCTTTATTAAAGACCCCAAATCCATCCGATTAGTCGTCCCTGCCAAACCCGGGAAAGGCGAGAAAGTGTCCAGTATGGTTAAGCGAACCGGAGCACTGCTCGGCATTAACGCAGGCGGATTTGCGGACCCGAATTGGAAAGGCAACGGCTTCGTTCCCATCGGCCTTGTTATTTCCAACGGAGAGATTTTCTTTAACAGCAGCGGCCGGGAGAAGCCAGCACAAATCGTGGGTATGGATCAGAACGGCAAAATGATTGCCGGCAAATATACACCGAAAGAACTGCTGGATATGGGCATTAAAGAAGGCGTTACGTTTCAGCCCCGCTTGATTGTAAACGGAAAAGGGCTTGTCCGAAATGCCGCCGACGGCTGGGGAATCGCCCCGCGGACCGTCATGGCTCAGAAAGCCGACGGCACCATCATCTTTGTCATTATCGACGGACGTAAGCCTGCCTACAGCGTAGGCACGAATTTATATGAAATACAGAACCTGCTTCTTGATGAAGGTGCGGTCATTGCCGCCAATCTCGACGGCGGCTCCTCAACCGTATTGGTTGAAGGCGAAGGGATGAAGGACATCCCTACGGAAGTGTCAGAAGGCAGCAGCACCCTGGAATATCCGCACATTGTCAACCGTCCTTCCAGCGAGCACGGAGAACGCTATCTGCCGAGCGCCTTCCTGGTATTTGAACATCCGGATGAAGTCGAAGTACTCAACGTTTGGAAGAACGCTACAAAGGATGATCTGGATCCGTCCAAATGGTAAGTAAGCATCTATACCCTCTCCGGAGCAAAATGAAACACGGGCCTCCTTGGCCCGTGTTTTTCTTTACGAACTAATTCGATTGCTCCTCATCCGAAAGTTCCTCAGCCCGCGTAACAGCAACCTCAGACTCACTGTCCTGGCCGGAACGCCTCCAAGAACGGACTTCCTCAGCTGCTTGAGATACAGCTTGTTTGCTGCGGTCCACCCACTCTGAAGCCGTAGTACTGATTTCCTTGGCAATCGATTGTGTTTTTTGGCTTACGTTCCCTGCCACTTCTCTCGTCTTCTCTGCAGCTTGATTGTACGAATCAGCGATATCCGAGCGAAGTTCCTTCCCTGCTTTCGGTGCGAACAGCAGTGCCGTCACGGAACCGATAATGCCTCCTACCAGTGTGCCTACCAAAAATGTTTTGCGTTTAGACATGTGTCTTCTCTCCCTTGGTTACAGGCCCTTCCTCCTCAGAAGCAGCAGTGTGCTTATCGGGCGGACTTCCTCCATCTGACCTGTTCAACCAGACCATGGCTGCACTGCGTACGATGTCCGACCATTCGGCTGCACGAGAGGTTGGACGCGCTCCGCTTCTTCCCGTGAAGAATCCGGCCAACTCATGACTGAACTGTCTGGCTGCCAACGCGGTTTGTTCCAACAGCTGCCCTGTATGCTCCACCGAATGGAAAAAACCGTCGAGCGCCTTCAGCTTCCGATTCGTATCCGAGGTGACATGCTTTGCTTCCTTCAACACCTGCTGCGCTTGACCGCTTACCGCTTCCAGCTGCCTCATGGCACTTTTCATTTCAGAATCCAACCGGATCAGCGTCCGCTGGAATACGAACAGTACCCGGAGCGTATACAGCATGACGATGATAAAGATGGCTGCACTGCAAACCCATAACCAGGTGGTCATCGGGAGTCCTCCTTTCCGTCTGCTCTTCTGGGTGAATGCCCATTTTTCTTACTGACAGTAAATGCAGCAGCGGGAGCTTTTGACACATGCAAACGAAAAAAAAAAGAACCTCAGCGTATACTGAGATCCCTTCATCTGTTCAAAAAGTTATTCTGCCGCGTTTTGCTGGATCACATAAGTGCATTTCATTCCGCCCTTGGCCAGGCACTCCGTCCGCTCAACCGGTACACCGAGCAAATCCTTAAACAGCTGCAGCTCGCACTGGCAGGCCTGCTCAAAACGGTTGGCTACATTCGCGATCGGACAGTTATGCTCCAGCAGCTCAAAACCGCCATCCGGCACTTCCTTCCAACTGACCATGTAACCGCCGTTATTTTGAATCTCGGCCAGTTCCGCTACACGGGCGCGCAGCGGGAGTCCATCCATGCGTCCTTCATATTTGCGCAAAAGCTTCTCTTTTCGTCTCTGAAACAATTTTGTTACCGTAGCCCCGCCGTCCTCTGCTTCCAAATCCTCCAGCAGGTCCAAAGTCAGCCCGTAGTAGTTCTTCGGAAACAGCTCATCGGAAGCAGGCGTGAGCATGTATTGGTTCGTCGGACGCCCCATGGCCTGCCTTATTACCGTGGAGGCCACTAACCCGTCCCGCTCCAGTGTATTTATATGACGGCGCACCGCCATCTCCGTAATCGCCAGTTCTTTAGCAAGATCGTTCACCGTTAAAGAACCCTTTGTCTTCAACAAAGTCAAAATTACTTTGCGAGTAGATGTATCCTGCAATCCGTTCATCAGATCATCACCTTATGTGCCTTAATGATCCTATTGTACTGGATTGCATGGGATAAGTAAATTAGTAAACATGTATGTATACTAATTAGCTGCCGAAAAAGTCAAGACTACGCCAGCTCCCGGTCCATATAAGACCTTACGGCTTCCGAAAATGCCCTAAGCACTCCGGGAACCACTGGAAGCAGCGGATGGCGCTCTACTCTCTCCCACTCAAAAAAAGACTGAACCAGCGGCTTCCTCAGCTTCACCAATTCGTACAAAACCGCATGAACTTCCGCCGGGAAGACGCCCTCTCCCTGCAGAATATCCAAAATATCTTCATAACTGCTGGGATCCCGCATAATAAATCCGTCGATCATATAACTCCCTACATCCGTAACAGCCTCAATGGCCAAATGGAGCGTCCGCTCCTGGGCGAAGTGTTCCAATACTGTGAATGGGCCTTCCCTCCGATTCAGTTCCTCCATTGCCTCAGCTACGGCAGGCAGAAAATCCAGCCTTCTCTCGATTTGTTCCCGGTTCACGTAATACACGGCGCTGCCCTCCAAGCAAATCTCTATTTATTTCTTCTTCCGTCCCCGTCGCTTAAGGATCGGGATCATGATGACAAATGCAATAATGAACACCAGAACGAACGTCATAGTCTCGTAAACGTCCTGCATATCTTTAGGATTATCCATAACGGTGTGTACGCAGCCCCTCTTTAAGATTCGTAATCCACGGAAACGGAAGCTTCGCGCACTTCGGTCATATGCTTTATAACTTCTTGATGAACAGGGTGTACCTGGTAAGCGTTCAAGTCTTCCAGCGAATCGAACTTGGTTACTAAAGCGAGATCGTAGGACCTTTCCGTATGCAGCACGTCAGCACCTACTTCGATCGATTTCAACTGGGGAATTTTACCTTCCATGTTCAGCAGCACTTGACGGGTAACTTCGACAGCTTCGGGGCTGCGGTCCTTCAATTTGAAACATACGATATGTGTAATCATGCCAATCTCTCCTCCATCAGGTATACAATTTTTGGGCACCGCACATTCTATAAGTACTGCATCCATCATACTACAAGGAGCTTTCTTATGCCAAAAAGATACCGGTACACGATCCTGTTCACCTTATTCGGCGTACTTCTGTGCCTTATTAATCTGTCCGGATACGATCCGCACAATTTGCTGTTCTTCAACCTCAGCGTTCCTATGTGGATCATCGAAGCTTTTTATGATACGCATAAAGTCAGCTTAACTATCTTCTATATCACTACAATTCTGTCTTACACGGTCATGGGTGCGGTGATCGACTACTTCATTCAGGTTGGACGCAGCCGTTCAACTGACGGAACATAGATGTAAGAATAAAAAGCCCGCAATGCATGCATTGCGGGCTTCTTCGGCTATATTACTCGACGATCAGAACCGATTTCATTTCCAAATGGCCTTCGCCGCACATCACGCTGCAAACAAGAGGATATGTACCCGGTTTGTCGAACGTAATTTCCTGTTCCAGCTTGTCGCCTTCCAGCTTCACGTTCAGCCCTTGAATTTCAACACCATGTTTACCGCGCTTGTTCTGCAGTTTCACAATCTTCTTGTCGCCGGCCTTCACCCTGTATTCCTTCTGGTCGAATTCGAAGTTAGAAGCCACAATCTTAAGCGTGTTAGCCGCTTCTTCGGGACTTTCCGCTTCTTCGGACTTCGGTAAGCCTAAGGTCATTAATCCAATACTGAACAGTACTAATACCGAAAGTATTGTTGCTAAGATCCACTTGTGCATCTGCGTCTTGTCCTCCTCGTCAACATCCAATAGTTTCATTTTACCTAAAAATGCGCTTTCCCCACAACAATATTATTATGACAAAAAATTGAACAATAAGAAAGCTTTCACCGTATTTTCATAGTTGAGGCACCCAAATTCAGTTCTACGTAAGAAAAAAAGGCAAAAGTAAGAAGGGACTTCTGTGAAATTCCCTAAAATTACAGGAGCCTGTCAATACATGGACACATTTAGCTGCGTTTTGGGCGGGTGTTATCGGGCTAGTTATTTGCATAAACCTCTCTACCGGGGATAACAATATCCCTTATTTCGGAAAACGGGAGGGCCTTTTCATGCGGATTGAGCGTGTAGTAACGTATCCCTTGTTATATCGGCTCGGGGAGCCATACGGGGATGCCAACGGGCTAAAAAAGTTCAGGACTGCTTACATGATCCGTGTTATTACCGACGAAGGGCTGGAGGGCTGGGGGGAATGCTCCGGCTGGCTGCCTTCGCTGGATCAATGCTTCAAGGAAAGTATCATTCCCTATTTAACCGGCCGCAGCGTTTACGAGCGTGCCAAGCATTCCAATAAGATCGCCGGGTGGGAGCGGCGGGCCGCGGCTTGTGTCGATATGGCGCTGACGGAAATTGCCGCCAAACAGGCAGGGCTCCACATTACCGATCTTTGGGGCGGCCTGCTGAGGGAATCGGTTCCGGTGTATGCTTCCTTTCAGTCGTACAGCAGCCATGAGGACTGGATGCAGCGTTCGTGGAAAACGGTGGAGAAAGCTATGGAGCAAGGATTCTACGCTGCAAAAGTGAAAGTAGGCGGCAAGACGATCCGGGAGGACCAGAGGCATATCAGCCGCCTGCTGGACATGATGAAAGAGCTGAACCAGGACGCCAGTACCTCTGTACAGCACGCGGGCTTGGCGCTGGACGCCAATCAGAGTTATGATGCGGCGGCAGCGCGGGAATGGACCAGGCAGCTCCGCGCCTGGGACGATGTGTTGTGGTTTGAGGAGCCGATGCCTATCCGGGAGCCGGAGGAATACCGTTACCTCCGGTCGGTCTTGCCGGTGCCGGTCGCCGGCGGTGAGAATATCCAGGATGTGCATCGGTTTCTGCCGATGCTCTACTCGCATGCGCTGGATCTGGCTCAGCCGGATCCGATGCATCTCGGGGGGTTGGAGCCGTACCGCGATGTGCTCAGAGCGGCGCGGCATCTCGGTGTGCGCGTGTCGCCGCACACGTTCGACGGCGCTTTGGCACGGCTGTATGCGCTGTTTGCGCAGGCGTGCCTGGAGCCGTGGAGCAAGATGGCCGGCAGCGGTATCGAGCCGGTCGAATGGGACGTGACCGACAACCCGCTGAACGGGTTGGTCGGTTTGCAGCCGGTAAACGGGCAGGTTCGTATCCCCGGGGGACCGGGAATCGGGGTTGAAATGGATACGGACTTACTCGCCAAGTACCGTTGGGACGGGAGTTCTTATGGTGTGGAATAACAGCATAAAGAAAAAAGCCGTTCGGCACCTCGGGACTTTGTACATTCCCGGGCATGCTGAACGGCTTTTTGGAGTTCGCGCATTGTAGTTTGATGAATATCAGTTAATGTGCCGCCTCTTCGCCCCAATGTTTCTCAATAAAAGCACCCCGGCCTGACCCGCGGCGGTAGGACTGGTAGTGCGTCGGGTTTTTGCGGTGATACCCTTGATGGTACTCTTCCGCAGCATAGAACGGGGATGCAGGTTTAATTTCGGTTACGATCGGCGCATTGAATTTGCCGCTGTCCTGCAGATCCTTTTTGGATGCTTCGGCTTGCTTGTGCTGTTCTTCATTGTGATAGAAAATTGCCGTCTTATACGATTGGCCCCTGTCATGGAACTGGCCGCCCGGATCGGTTGGGTCAATTTGCTGCCAATAGAGTTCCAGCAGTTTCGTGTATGGGAAGAGCTCCGGGTCAAACGTGATTTGGACCGCTTCATAATGTCCTGTTGTTTCGGAACAGACCTCTTTGTAAGTCGGATTAACGGTTGTACCGCCGGTGTAGCCGGAGACGACACTGATGATGCCCGGCATTTCCTCAAAAGGCTGAACCATACACCAGAAGCAGCCTCCTGCAAACGTGGCTTTTTGATAGTTATTGTTAGTTTCGCTCATGGGACATCCCTCCTGTTTATCATTATACCCAACAAGGAGGGGTTTTGCATGCACGGCGGGAAGACAGCTGCGCCTTGGGATGAGCGGTTTTGATTTATGGGTGCTTTATTCTTTTTTCGTTACCGCCATCGGCATCATCATTCCGTTCTCCATCCCCATCATTCGAAGGGTTCCTCCTGCTTCCTCCGGAGAGGAGAGCGTCACCTCAGTACCAAACTTCGGTGCAGCGAACGGCAGGTGCGTGCTGCCTCTGGCCAGAATATGCAAATGATTCGCAGAATCCCCTTCATAGGGACCATCGTGATCCCAAGGCACCCATGAACGTCCGTTGCAGTAATGGCATACGTAGGAACGGCGGTAACGGTCTTGCGTCTTGTTGGGGTAGGAACGATGGAACAGATGCGAATGGAAAAAGAGGATGTCCCCCGGCTTCATCGGCACGGGCACAGCTGGAGGGTATTGGGCAACGACCTGGGAAAGTGTATTGACCTCATCGTCTATATGGCTGACATTCTCAACGCTTCGCAAATCGCCGAAAACACCGTCCGCATGAATGCTGGGGCTTTGGTGGACCGGCGGATATACTGGTTCGTGGTTCGAACCCGGAACCACCCAAAGACAGCCGTTCTCCTCATCCACTTCTTCCAGAGCCATCCAGGCCCCGATCAGCGTGTCCGGATGCGTTTGGATATAGTAAGCGTCCTGGTGCCAGCCCTGCCCGCCTTTGCCGGGCGGGTTGAAAAACAACATGGATTGAAGCGCATACAAATCCGGGCCTACAAGCGCCTCAAGAACATCGAGCACTCGCGGGTGAAGCATCGCCCATTCGGCAACCTGTTCTCGTCTGGACAGCATATGAACCCGGGTTTGCGCTTCGAATTCCGCCTTCAGGGGATCCTTCTCTCCCGCAGCCGTCTTTGGTGCCTTGTCCCCGGCAAGCCGTAAGGACTCAGCCCATTCGTATAATGCGGCTATGTCTTCTTTTGATAATAACCCTTCTATTTTCACAAAACCGTCGCGATGATACTGCTTATATTGTTCCACACTGACCAGATATCGGTCTTCCCTGGTGACTGCCTTAGGAAAATACGCCGGCATCGTTCGGTCCCTCCCTAATTTCAATTGAGATCTACATTCTATTTTCACTGAAACGGGAGTTTCCCGCCATGGAGAGAACCCGGGTATTGATGTGTTTTTTTGATATATGGCGCCCTATTTTACGTTGGTATTTCTTCAACTTGGACAATCCGGTTCATTGGATAGGGAAGCTCCAATCCTTCCAGTGTCGCTGTGTTGCGCAGGAGCGGATCAGCGTATTTGTTCCGGAATTCGGTTGGATTGAGCGCCCTCCATTGTTTGAATGTTTTGGAAAAATGATGTTCATCGGCAAACCCGGTTTCGAATGCGATTCTTTTGATCGTCCAAGTTTCTGCAAGAAGCAGCTGTTCCGCTCTCCGGATTCGCCGCTCCACCAGCGCCTTGCGAGGTGTCATTCCATAGACCTCGGCAAATTTCCTGCTAAAATGCTCATGGGTCCATCCCGTTTCTTTCGCTACCTGCTCGATCGTAAGCGGTTCAAGAAGATGCCTGTCCATGAAAGCGACCGCCTTGGCGATGGCTGCCGGCAGGCGATTCGGCTGTATCGATACACTGTTTTCGTTTAGTGCCGCCCATTCTTCGATTACTGCAAGCAAAAGCACTGACAGCCTCCGGTTTCTAGACGGCGCTTGGGGCTGATGAGCGAGTTGGAGCATTTGAGTGAAAAGTCCATGAATGAGGCTGTGCTGCGTCACGGGCAACAGTGTGGGCTGAGTGAGCAATACGCCATACCTGGCATCTTCCGGGCATAGGCGGCTGAAATCAAAATGTGCAAACAGATGCCTCACAGGAGCCGACGGGTCAAATCGGTATGTATGGCTCTCGCCTGGCTTGGTGATGATCAAGGAGGGCTGGTCCATACGGTAGGTAACTCCCTCAACGATATACTCGGTCCTGTTCGCCGAAGGAAAATACACCAGTTCATAATCCGGAATGCTTCGCGTCTCCAACACAAATCCCGGTTTAATAATCACATCTCCGATCGTACGAAGCTGCGGTAATGATTCCAATTTGTTTATTCCCTCCCCTATTCGCTGCTGTTCGTCGTTCTTTTATTATAGGGGTTTCCGGCTGATGCCGGGTAGTTGTTATGAGTGAAAAATGCTCTTGCCTCGTCCCCACATTTCATGTATAATCTTATCTTGTCGGGACAATACGGGGCCTTAGCTCAGCTGGGAGAGCGCATCGCTGGCAGCGATGAGGTCAGGGGTTCGATCCCCCTAGGCTCCATAATTAAAGAAAAACCATCCTTCGGGATGGTTTTTCTTTTTGGAGTCTCCTAGGGGGCGAACCCGGGGTTCAGTCCGCGCGCAGGCAGCATATGAAGTCACTTCCTCGAATCTGCTTCCAGCGAACGAGCACGGCGTCTGAATCTACCGACCGTTGTTGTCTTCTTCGAGTATGCCTCGTCAGCCAGTTTAATCAGGATTCATACATCCCCCTAGGCTCCATAATTAAAGAAAAACCATCCTTCGGGATGGTTTTTCTTTTTGGAGTCTCCTAGGGGGCGACCCGGGGTTCAGTCCGCGCGCAGGCAGCATATGAAGTCACTTCCTCGAATCTGCTTCCAGCGAACGAGCACGGCGTCTGAATCTACCGACCGTTGTTGTCTTCCTCGAGTATGCTTCGGCAGCCAGTCCAATCAAGGATTCATACATCCCCCTAGGCTCCATCAAGAGCAACAGCCATCCTTTAAGGTGGCTGTTGTTCTTGATGCTGGTTTGTGTAGCTGACCCCTGACGGAGCTGTTCAGCCAGTCTACAGACATTGCACCCTTGTCTAATTTAATTTTCGTATTTATCTACCCCATAGTGGGTACAATTTACTTTGGGTCCAAATTCACCTTAGGAGGCGTTTCTGATGTTGCGTAAGAATCCAAGAGTTTCTCGTGCAGCAATTGCCGGTGTGAGCATACTTGGTATTGCAGCGACTACAGCATTTTCTTGGCGCATCCTTAGTAAATTGGGTTCTCGTTAACAAAAAGTTGACCCCATTCCCCGAGTGGGGTCAGCTTCAGATTAAAGTGGAGGTTCCTCTAAGCATGAAATGTATCAACTGTGAAAATATAAAAAGAATAAAAGGATCGAAACACATATGTTACATATGCAATATTCTTAATAGTCCGAAATCCATTAAACGTTTCCCTACAGCCTAACTTTAACTCCACTTACTAAGCTTTAAATAGACTGAACGTCGATGTCATATAACTTTATCAAAATTAGCACCTCTTTCCATAAACTACTAACATCTTGATAGATGGAGGGATAAGTTTAAGGCAGTTAGCCCGCTTTGTCGACGCTTTGCTACTATTCTAAGAGCACAGCCAATGGTTATTAATGGGGTTTGTACAGCTTCTTCTGTAAGGAATAACATCCGACCGCTTATATTAGGGAAAAGATCAAAATCTTTTCTTGCCATTCCCCAGGCATTTTCATCGGTAGAGATGGAAGAGCGCTCTGTTTAGGGGAAACTGTTATTTTAACAGCGGAAATAAATCCTTTTATTTCCCGGCTGCGCAGACATGGCATTAAAGTAACGTCACTACACAACCACTGGCTATTCACGAACCCTAATCTTTGGTATATTCATTTTGAAAAGAATGACCGTCCATTGAATTTTGCTCGAGATGTACGAGATGCCTTGAATGTCTTGACCACAAGAATTTTAAGCCCTACGGTTTACAAAAAAAAATGATGTAAGGCGCAAGCAATCCCAAGCCATTAGGATTGCTTTTTTTTCTGACCTCTGCCGCTTAGGGAGCCACCTCTGAACATGCTTACATTGTCTGTTTTGATATCGTCCCAAAATATTCAACAACAACCTCACGGAAGTCCAGAGCGGCTCGCGATATATACCTGCTCCTATGAGATAGTAAAGCTATCTCCCGTACAAATTCGTCATTCTCTATTTGGAGAAATGTAATGTGATCACTTGAATAACTTGCAGTGCTTGGAATGAAGGCTATACCAAGTTCAGCTTCCACGAGAATGCTTAGCCGTGCCGGTTCATCCCCTTCATATACGTATTTAGGGACAAATCCAGCCGATTCGCATACGGAGTCCACTAAATCACGAGTTCCGTAGCCTTTCTTTACACCGACAAACCATTCATCCCTTAGCTCTGCCAACGATACGCTGCTTCGGTCTGCCAGGCGATGCCCTTTTGGAACAGCAACAAGAATCGGGTCAACGAACACGATTTCACATTCAATATCTTCCCCTTGGACAGGAGGTGACGACAAGCAGAAATCAACCTCTCCTCTGTGTAAAAGGTTAACCATTTCATGCGTGCTCAGCATCTGCACATGGAATTGGATGTAGGGCCTTTTTTTTCGAAACTCCCGAAGGATTTGGGGTAATGTGCTTGCAGTGGTCACAGCCAATTCGAGTGTGCCATGTTCCGGGTTGGATAAATCGCTAAGCTCCTGCTTCCCCTGTTCCAATTCAAACAAAGCCCTTTCTGCACGGCGAAGGAATCTTCTGCCGAACTCATTCAATCGCAGCTTCCTCCCTATTCGATCGAATAAAGGGACCCCTAAATCCTCTTCCAAGCGTTGAATCGTTTTGCTAAGTGATGACTGAGTAACGTGCAGACTTCGTGCCGCTTCCGTCACATGTTCCATTCGAGCTACCCTGAGAAAATATTGCAATTGCAGAAGTTCCATTTCGCACCCCATTCATTCCTTCAAGTCAATGGAATCATAACATAAAATGCGTTGAAGTAAATAACAGTCTTCCGATACAATGACTTCAAAACATTTAGGGGGACCAAAAATGAATTCTTATATGACATCAAGGTACCTGGGGACCATTTTATCTTCATTGCTACTAGGCACCATCTAAATGATCAAAACATAAGGCTGCTTAACCCCATATTGGTGTATTGCAATGACTCAAGCAGTTTTGCTAACACGGGGCTTTCTCTCTTCTCCAATTTGTACGCTGCGTAGATGGTGTTTTCCACATAGAGTTCCGGAAACACTACTTGGCATCTTTGGTTGCGGACAGAGTCTTCAATAAGATAGGAAGGCAAAATACTGATTCCCATTCCATGCTCCACGCCCGCCAAAATTCCCCTTAAGTCAGGAATGACATGGGTTGCTTGCAGCTCCGGCCGCTTGCCGAAGTGCTCACGCCAAAATCGCCGGATAATGGGCAGCTCCAGTCCGTAACTTAACCAATCACGTGAGGTCAGCCATCCTTCTATCCCGCTTAGCCCGTCCACATCTACCTCACACCCCGGCGGCGCCGTAACCACGAACCGTTCGGTTTCTAGCCTCGTATATTCAATCCCGGAGATCTGCGGACTCTGCGTGGTAATGATGACATCAAGCTCATCCTTTTGGAGCTCTTCCAGCAGAAATTCGGCGATCCCGAAGCGAACGATAAATCGAAGCTCCATCCCGCTCAGCCTCGGGGCAGCCGCAAATGTGAAATACTCCACCGGCGAACCGATACGTACTACAGGAGCTGCTCCTTCCGGTGAGGCATGCCGAATTTCCAAAGATGCACTCTCCAGGCTTTCGATCAACGGCACAATCCTGGTGTAGAGATCTTTGCCTTTGTCCGTTGGTATCATTTTGCGCGGTGCTCGAATAAACAACCGTTCCCCCACTTCCGCCTCCAAAGCAGCCAAATGCTGGCTCATGGCAGGCTGAGTCATGATGCGGGCCTGGGCTGCCGCTGAAACGGAACGATGCTTATAAATGCTGATAAAGCTCCGGTACCATTCAAAATCGATCATAAGTTATAAATCCAGTTTGCGCAGACGGTGTACTTCCCGAGTCTCCAGAAGAGGCTCGATCGATTGGCGGTAAGCTGGTTCTTTTCCGTTTTTCGCTCTCAGGATGACCATCATGGTGATAGCTGACATTAAACTCACTCCTTGTTGTAATCTTCAAGTTGTTGCATTCCCTGTTACCTCAAGCCTTCAGCCTAATAGTCTAATGACTTCTTTCGCAACGCTTTCGGTCGATTGAGGATTTTGTCCGGTAACCAGATTTCCGTCCACTTGCACGTTGTCCGTCCAGTTCGGTGCAGTAACTACGTTGGCTCCCAGTTCCCGCAACCGGGTTTCCAGCAAGAACGGCATATATTGATCCAACTTCGTTTCTCGCTCTTCGTCGTCGGTAAAGGCCGCTACAGTTTTGCCGGCTACCAATGCGGATCCGTCGGATAGTGTAACGCCAACCAGGCCTGCTGGGCCGTGGCATACGGCAGCAACGATTTTGCCCGATTCGTACACGCTTCGGATCATGGCTTGCAGCTTAGCATTGTCCGGCAAATCGAACATGGTGCCATGTCCGCCCGGCAGGAAAATGGCATCATACGAGTCGATGTTTTCCACTTGATCCAATCTGATCGTATTCTTCAGCTCTTTTGCCGTATCCAACATCTCTTGGGATGCGCCTTCCAAGCTGCGGTCGTCAATTGGAGCCTGTCCGCCCAATGGGCTTGCTACCGTTACTTCATAGCCCTTTTTCATAAATTCCAAATAGGCTTCGCCAAACTCGGACAGCCATAGGCCGGTACCTTTATCGTCGTTCATTTTATCAGCTGTAGTAACAACCATTACTATACGTTTTGTCATGGTGAATTCCTCCTGAGTTTTACATAATGAAATATAATCTCCAAAACCTAATGTCACCTTGCCATTTGGGGTTCATGCATCAGCGCGCTGAAATATTTCTGAGGGATGACAGGTTCATCCGCTTTCACATGTGGTCGGTTAAGACGTGATTTATCTTACACCCGTTCAACACTATAAACAAATAATGAAATAGGCAAACTGCTATAAAAATTTTTATGAAAACTCATATGGAAAAACCACGGATCTCGCGGAGTTTCCAATGCAGCCGCTTTCTGTCCCAGGGATCAGACAGCAAAAAACCGGCACCTTGTGAAGAAGTGCCGGTTTCTTTATTCATATCAAATCGTCATAGCCCCAAAGCCGCCATCCACGCGTATGAGCGCTCCTGTGACGAAGCTTGATGCGGCTTCCGAAGCAAGCCAGACCACGGTTCCCTGCATTTCTTCCGGTGTTCCGAAACGCTTCATCGGCGTGTGGTTCATGATCGACTCCACCCGCTCTTTGGAAAGAATCGCCCGGTTCTGCTCCGCCGGAATAAAGCCGGGAATAATAGCGTTGACCCGGACACCTTGCGGAGCCAGTTCTCTAGCGAGAAACTGGGTCACGCTGTTTACACCCGCTTTCGAGGCGGAATACGTGAATACTCTGGATAACGGTGGCTGCGAGGATACGGAAGAGATGTTAATGATGCTTCCGCCTCTTCCCGATTCCGCCATATATTTCCCGAAAACTTGGCAGGCGAGCACTGTTCCCTTCAAGTTTACATCCATGATGCGGTCCCATTCTTCCATCTCTAAGTCGAAGAAAGGGGTCGCACTGTTTACTCCGGCGCAGTTCAACAGGATGTCCACCGACGGCGACCATTGCGCAATTTGCTGCAGGGCTGTTTCCAGCTGCGCCTTATCGGTGGTGTCTGCCTGAAATAGGCGGCAGTTCCCCTCTTGAAGCAGATCTGTACAGGTTTCAGCCGCCTTTTCCGTATTCCTGGCGACAAGCGCCAGTCCCGCTCCGTGCTGCTGCAGCGCTTTCGCCATGGAACTGCCCAAGGTGCTGCCTGCGCCGATGATGACCGCGGTTTTTCCGGTCAAGTCAAACATAGGGGGTGTCTTCATTCACATTCACCTCACTTTCGTCTTAGCAGCGTTCTGTCTTACGACGGCGAAACGCCCGCCGAACCATTCGTTCAAGTCCCGGACAATGTCCTCCTCGGAAAGAAGCCAGCCGCTTTCGTACACTCGTTTATATTTCGATACCAGCACTTCGCTGATGACCGTACGGGAATGCTCCCATTTGTTAATTAGCTGCTCCAGTACGCGGCAGTCGGAATGCTGCGGAATGTAGCTGAACCCAAGAAGCTCCGTCCGGAAACGGGTCAGCTCTTGAATCATGGATTCCGTATGCAAAAACCACCAGCAGCCGAATAGCGTAATGTTCCTGAACTTCCGGGAAAGCACAGTCAGCTCATGCTGATTTTCCCGTGCAAGTACAGTAATGAGCAGCTGTAAATCGGGATGCGAGACAGCAACGGCTTCGAGCAGCTGCAGGTCCGCTTTCATACTCATGTCCCCCGCCAGCTTCAGAGAAGGATTCACTTGGCGCCGCACGCCGATCATCAGCCCGAGAGGCAAGCCCAGCTCCAAACAAACCGGAATAACAGCTTCCTCCAGCATCGCCGTCAAATGATCCCTGCCACCGAACCGGACGTCACCCGGCAGAGACGCCGCGATATATAAAGCTCCGACCTTCGCGCTCCATTCCTTCAGAAATCTGCGTACTTCCCCGCTGACACCGTCATTCCATTCCCCTTCAACCTGGTAGCCCATCGCAGCTAATTCCGCAGATGCAACCGTCCAGTTCAAAAGCAGCGCGTCAATCCGCAAAGCCCCTAGAAACCGGGTATCGGTGTTCCCCTGATGAAGCCAAACTTCCCGTTCGCTCCGGTCGAGCGGATCGTTCGTCATGACAACTTCTTTTACCCGAGCCGCAGCCAGCACCTTATCGATCTGCTCCGAAGCCGTTCTGTTCTTCCAAGCTTCACGGTAGATGTTGATGTCGCGGGAACTTGTATCGAGCCCAAGCCGGCGGAAAGCGGTCAGAACTCCGGAAGCCGCTTCACTTACAGGCGACCGTTTCACAAACAGCTCCTGCCAGATGAGTTCCGCCTGCTGCTGTTTAGAGTACTTCCAGAAATCGTCATAGGAAAGTTCCGAGTAGCGGAAATACTCCGCCGTCAAATAGTGATAAATTAATAGTTCATCTACACCCCAGAGCAGCTGCTCCTTGAAATCGGCTGAAAACAGATGCGTGTGCATATCGGTAACCGGCAGTTCTTTGGCGGCCAGTGACACGGTCCGCTCTACGTCCTCCCATTTCCTCAACGGCGTTCCCGACGGCTCGTTGATCACGAGTTGAGCCGATCTTACATTGGTATCAGTCAGCATTCGGCACCCTCCTTAACTTGTGAACCCTGTTCTGCGGCAGCGCGATCCGCTTGAATTCCTTGCCACAAACCGTTCAAGTAGACAGCCCCCAGCGCACGGTCAAAAAGACCATATCCGGGACGTCCCTGCTCCCCCCAAATCATCCGCCCATGATCGGGACGAAGCGGCCCGTCGAAGCCGATATCAGCCAATGCCCGCATCACTTCCGCCATATCGAGTGAACCGTCCGAGGATAAGTGGGAACTCTCTTGAAAAGAGCGGAAACCGGTATGTTTGATGTTGCGGGTGTGAGCAAAATGGATCCGGCCCTCTCCGCCGACCTTCCGGATAATACGCGCCAAGTCGTTATCAGGATCGGCTCCCAACGAACCCGAACAAAAGGTGATTCCGTTCGCAGGGCTGTCCACTAATCTCAAAAACCTTTCATAAGCTTGTTCCCCGGTAATAATCCGCGGCAGCCCGAATATAGGCCAAGGCGGGTCATCCGGATGGATCGCCAATTTCACGCCGGCAGCCTCCGCAGCGGGTACAATCCGTTCCAAAAAGTACTGCAGATGCTCCCAAAGCCGCTGCTCTGTCACATCCCGATAGGCTTCGATCAGCTGTTTCATCTCATCACGGGTGTAACTCTGATCCCACCCCGGCAGGCTCAAATCCCCGGTCAGCGGGTTCATCTGCTGCATCACCGCTTCTTCATAGATCAGGGTATTGGACCCGTCAGGCAGTTCAAATGCCAGATCGGTCCGGGTCCAGTCAAACACCGGCATAAAGTTATAGCACAACACCGGAATGCCCGCTTCTCCCAAGTGGGTAATGGTTTTGCAGTAATTTTCTATGTAGCGGTCTCTTTCTGGCTTACCCAATTTGATATCTTCATGCACAGGGACGCTTTCAATTACAGCCAGCTCAAGCCCATACGAACGAATCCGCTCCTGCAGGTCCTGAATTTTCTCCAATGGCCATACTTCCCCGGGCACCACATCATATATAGCGCTTACAATTCCCTTAACACCGGGAATCTGTCTTATGCGGTCCAAAGTAACCGGATCGCTTTCTCCATACCAGCGAAACGTAAGTTTCATAAGTTCCCCTTTCCTTATTCCGTAATGTATATTGTCACTTACCGAATTGGCTTTATTGTAACATAGCAAATCAGGCAGTTCGCCGGCCCTGAAAGCAGAACGTAACTACAATCAAGGAATAGGTGCGAATGGCTGTTTATAGTCAAAATAACTTTTGCAAAAAAAGAAACGATCTTTCTCTCGGAGAGAAGATCGTTTCGTTGAATTACAACAGTCCTTTGCGGTCAAGTACGGTTAACAGACGGTAAAACGTCAGGCTTCCTTCTTCCGAGCTGATAAGTTTCGTTTTCAGCGCCTTGGCGACAGACGGCTTCGCCCATACCGGAACCTCAGGTACCGTTTCAGAGGCCTCCAGCTTCTCTATCCTAGCCGACAGTGCTTCGATTGTTGCTTTAAGTTCCTCCAACACGCGATCCACCTCCTCGTCATATTGGGTCAACCCGTATATCGCTATCAAATTTTGCAGTTTCGCCGGATAATTAGGATCGGTAGCATACCCCGCCGCATATAACGCCTGTGTTTGAGCTACCGGCGTTTCTGCCGCACGGACACCCTCATACCGCGGAATTTGAAACAATAAATCCTGATCCCTGAATCCGTCTTCTATTGTGTTGTAAACCCGAAAGTTAGCAGTCACGTTATCATGTCTAATGCCGTTATATACTTCCCAGGTCTTTGTGGATATGGTGCTCCCATCCCAATAAGGAGTGGGTTTCCCCCGGCCGGCCTTATAACCGACGAGGTTGTTCCAGCTGTGAAGAGTCGCGCCCGTTTCGAGGAGCGCTTGAGCTATTCTCACGGAAGGGAATATGGGAGAGCCCTCCAAGCGAAGCTTTACCGCTATGGGTGCCACAGTATCTATAAACTCCTGCTGTCTGGCTGCCATTCATTACACCTCCATGACCGGATGACATTTTGCGGAGACAAAGCCTCACGTTATCATCATATTCATTACCGGTTAGCGCCGCTTGAGAAGGATGTCCTTATTTTACCGCCTGCACGGCCTAAAAATGAAATAAACCTCTATCGAGTGTTTTCGAAGCTGAGCGACCGCGTTGAAATGTAGGTTTATTCACCAATCAGAAAGCCTGTTTTCGGTCCCAAAACTTATAACTTTCTTATGTGAAAAAAAACCAGCGGACATCTTTGCGGAAGCAAAAACGCGCGGGGTAAAGTTAAGGTTTCCCGGGATCAGTGAGGTTCTTCCCGAGAAGATTGTTCAGTTCTTTCATAAACATGTCAATATCTTTAAACTGCCGATAGACGGAGGCAAAACGGACATAAGCTACTTCATCTACAGGATACAACTGGGCCATCACCAGCTCTCCGATTTCGCGGCTGTCCACTTCGGCATGGGCCGTATTCCTCAATTCTTTCTCCACTTCCGATGCGATGACTTCCAGCCGCTCCACTGATACAGGCCTTTTCTCACAGGCACGTATCAGGCCGCGCAGCATTTTATCCCTGGAGAACTCTTCGCGGCTTCCGTCTTTCTTAATGACAATCAGCGGCGTCTCTTCTATCGTCTCAAACGTTGTGAACCGGCGTTGGCATTTCTCGCATTCTCTGCGGCGCCGGATGGACTTATTCTCATTTGCCGGTCTTGAATCGAGCACTTTGGTACCGGAATTATCGCAATACGGACATTTCATTATGGGTGTAGGCTCCCCTCAATTGTAGCTTCGCATTCCCAACCGTTCCCTGATTTGAAGTATGGCTATCCGAACATAATAGTACTACTAAAGGAGAAGGAGGTGAATACAATGGGATCAGGATCAAGAAGCAATAATACACTGGTAGTTCCTCAAGCGAACCAGGCATTGGATCAATTGAAACTGGAGATTGCTCAAGAGCTGGGCATTCAAGTGCCGCAAGACGGTTACTACGGTAACATGGCTACTCGCGATACAGGCGCCATCGGGGGTCATATTACCCGTCGTCTGGTAGAAATCGCTCAACAACAACTAGCCGGACAATTTAAATAATATATCCCTTCAACTTCATAAGGAGCCGGAACGCCGCGAAAGCGGGTTCCGGCTTCTCCATTTCGTGTTTAAGAAGGAGTGCCCGAATAAATTTTCTTATACTTATTATAATAATAAACGACGCGCTGTACATAGTGTCTCGTTTCGCCGAACGGGATCAGGTCCAAGGTTTCGTAGGTTCCGTCCCACCGGTTTTGGGACAGCCATTTCTTGACGTTTCCGGGTCCGGCATTATAGGCTGCGATGACAGCAATCTTATTGTTATCGAATTGATCGTACAATGAGCGGATATACCATGCTCCAACTTCGATGTTCACATCAGCCCTGTTTCCCAGCTGAGTCATCGTATATTTGGAGTAGTCAGCACGCTCGATAATCCATTTGGCGGTATCGGGCATAATCTGCATAATGCCTACTGCGCCTTTAGCGGACTGTGTATCGGTCTTGTAGTTGCTCTCAACCCGGATGATCGCGGCTATGAGATAGGGATCCACCTTATAATTCCGGGAACTGACTAGAATATCCTCCTTATAGTGGATCGGATAGACCCACCGGTCCAGCCAGCTTGTCCCAACGAACAGTATCCACAATGCGGCCAGCAGAACTACAGCCGCAGCTCCAATCCCCGCCGTCCATACGGCTGTTCCAGAACGCATAAAATTATACCAAACCCTTCTCAGACCAGAATCGGCTCACTTGTTCCGCCGTCTGCTCCAGATTTCCGCTGTTGTCTATCCATATATCGGCTTTTAGCCGCTTTTCTTCAATATCCATTTGGGAGTTTAACCGGTTCTCAGCCTGCTCGGAACTTAACTTGTCCCGTTTCATAAGCCTGTCCTTCTGGATGTGCCGGGGAACGTAAACAACAAGTACTTCCTCGAACATTCCCTGTAAACCGGATTCATATAACAAAGGTACATCTACGACAACCAGCTGCTCCGGATGAGTACGCTCCCTCTCTTCCATTCTGGAACGCATTAAAGCCCGGATCGGGGGGTGCAGCAGCCCGTCCAAATCTTTGCGTGCCTGACTGTCGGCAAAGATGATCTCCCCTAATTTCTTGCGGTGCAGCGAGCCGTCAGGCTGCAGAATGCCAGGCCCGAACCGCTCCGCTACCTTCTCCAGTACCGGGCTGCCGGGCAGCACTACTTCTCTTGCAATTACATCTGCATCAATTACAAAGGCGCCGCGCTCCGCAAGGAGCGCAGTCACCGTGCTTTTTCCTGTGGCAATGCCGCCGGTAAGACCTATATTCATAAGTTGACAGCAGCTCCTTACATCATTTTAACTAAGCCCATGATCATTAATATGCATCCAGGCAGGAAAGAAATGCGCCTGATCCAGGGACGACCCGCAAAAATAAATCCGACCCGCAATCCCAAATAAATAAATGCCCCGCTTGCCAAGGCGATTAGAGACGCTGTCAACATAGGATTATACCCTATTAACGCAGCGCCGATACCCGCACCGAACGCATCCAGCGATAAGGCAATACCAAGGAGCATCGCTTCCGATGCCGAGATATTGCCGGAACGGTCCAAGTCGGCTGCAGAAGGCTTTCTCAATATCTGAATAATGATTCCCATTCGTTTCAACTCAATGTACAGCACGGTCTGTTTCGAGAGATCTTCCTTTTGCGCGGGCGGTGTCTCTTCGGAAGACGCCGCTGCGGAAGGCTCATCGCTCTTCTGAAAGTACATTTGAAGCAGCGACCAGATGCCCATACCGATCAGGATGAGAGCTCCGATGTCCCGGGCAATGACCGGAGAAATGAAACGGAGCAGTACCGCTCCGATCTGCATAGAACCGAAAATAATCAGGCCGGAACACATTGCTATAATAGCGATTGAAAGCAGCGGGATACGGATTTTGCGCAATCCGTACATAACGCCTACGCCGAATCCGTCCAAACTTACGGCAAAGGCAAGCAGCAGCAGCGATACAATAGGCGGTAACATGGGAGTCCTCCTTCTTTCGACGGTAACCCTTTGCCTACCTAGTGTATGGGTGTGTGTTTGCCTAAGTGCAAGTCCGGGAAGAAACCCGCCTGCTGCCGTTTAGTCCTTTCGCGCGCGCTTGTGTTTCAATGGCTGGCATTGTGCGCAGTAGTGAGTTCCCCGTCCGCCGACAACCGTTTTCTCGATGACGCTGCCGCACTGGTAACAGGCTTCCGATTTCCGGCCGTACACTTTCAGCTGATGCTGAAACATGCCCATCTCGCCTTGGCCGTTCACATACGATTTAATGGAGGAACCTCCGGCTTCCACAGCCTCGCTCAGCGTGGTGATAATAGCCTGGTATAACCGTTCTGTTTCCGCCTTCTTCAAAGAGCCTGCTTCCCTCTCAGGATGAATTCCGGCCAGATGCAGCGCCTCATCCACATAGATGTTGCCAATGCCCACGATATGCTCCTGATTCAGCAGGAATGGCTTAATCTTGGTCGTTCGCCCGCGTAGCTTTGCCGCGAAAGCTTCGTAAGTAAATTCTTCCCCCAACGGCTCGAGTCCCAGCTTGTGCAGAGGCGGCAGCAGAAACTCCTCGCCGGGCGTAAACAGATGCATAGTACCGAACTGGCGCACATCTTTGTACCGCAGCTCAGTGCCGTCCGTAAAATGAAACACGACATGGGTATGCTTTTCCAGCGGTTCCCCTGCCGGATACACTCCATAGCGCCCTTCCATTCTCAAATGCGATACGAGCACAGTCGAATCCAGGACAATCCGCAGAAACTTGCCCCTGCGCTCTACATTCCGGATGGTTTGGCCCTGCAGGATCGCATCGAATAATTCCGCTTCGGCAGGACGCTGCAGAATGCGCGGCAGATGGACGGTTACGCTTTCGATTGTTTTGCCTTTCACCAATTGATTCAACGTTCGGCGCACGGTTTCGACCTCCGGCAATTCCGGCATAGCGGCATCCCTCCTCTATTTCACAATGATTTTATCATGGCTTGGATTTTCAGCGTTTATTTGGCTTCCTGCCAATTTTGCCCATAACTTACATCGGCTTTAAGCGGTACATTCAACTCCAGCGCTTTTTCCATTTCCTCCGGCACCAGCTTCTTCATCAGCTCAAGCTCCTCCTCAGGCACTTCAAACACCAGTTCATCATGAACTTGAAGAAGCATCCGGCTGCGCAGCTTCTCTTGACGAAGACGCTCCGCAACCCGTACCATAGCAAGCTTGATAATGTCTGCAGCCGTTCCCTGTATAGGGGTATTCATAGCCGTACGCTCGGCAAAAGAGCGGATATTGAAGTTGGACGCTTTAATTTCGGGCAAGTAGCGGCGGCGTTCCAGCAGTGTTTTTACATATCCGTCGTTCCGCGCTTGCTTAACGATCTCGTCCATATACCTGCGGACGCCCTGGAACACCTCGAAGTATTGCTCAATAAATTTACCGGCATCCTTCCGGGTGATATTCAAGTTCTGGGATAACCCGTATTCGCTGATACCGTAAACAATTCCGAAGTTAACGGCTTTGGCCGAGCGCCGCATATTCGCATCCACTTCGGATTCCGAAACGCCGAAGACGTCCATCGCCGTTTTTGTATGAATATCCATATTCTCCGTAAAAGCTTCCATCAGGTTCTTATCCTGGGAAATGTGCGCCAATACCCTTAGTTCAATCTGTGAATAGTCCGCCGCCAGAATGAGCCATCCTTCTTCCGAAGGCGTGAACACTTTACGGATTTTACGGCCTTCTTCCAGCCGGATCGGAATGTTCTGCAAATTCGGGAACTGCGAGCTTAACCGGCCGGTTGCTGCAATCGTCTGCCGGTAGTACGTATGGATTTTTCCTGTTTCCGGGCGCACCTCTTTGAGCAGCCCTTCGACGTAAGTAGACTGCAGCTTTGCGAGGGTGCGGTATAACAGGATCTGGCGTACGATTTCATGGTAAGGCTCCAGCTTTTCCAGTACTTCCGCATCCGTGGAATAGCCGGTTTTTGTTTTCTTGATGACCGGCAAATCCAGCTTTTCGAACAGAATTTCGCCCATCTGGCGGGGGGAATTGATATTAAACGGGCCGCCGGCCAGTTCATAAATCCGGTTCTGCAGACTTTCTATATTCGCCGAGAGCTCTTCCCCGTATTTCTTCAAACCCTCCACGTCCACACGGATCCCTTTCAGCTCCATATCGGCCAGCAGTTTGGATAAAGGCAGCTCCAGGTCATAGAAAAGGCGGTTCATCTCGTTCTTTTCCAGTTCGCGCCGCTGAATCTCGGCGAGCTTATGAGCCGTTGCCGCTTTACGCCCGATATGCTCTGCCAGCAATCCGAGCTCAGGCAGACGATATTTTGCTCCTTTGCCATAGACGGACTCGTCCGAACCTACGGCAGGCAGGCCGTATTTCCGCGCCTGCTCGCTCATCTCGTAGTTCGTCTCCGTCGGATCCAGCAAATAAGCCGCCAGTTGCGTGTCGAAGCCGACTCCTGCGAGTGTGATCCCCTTCCAGGCAAGGACTACCTCCGCATAGTGGGCATCAAAAATCGTCTTCGCTCTGGTTTCGTCGGCAAACCACTCTTGGAGAAACCGGGCCTTACCGGACAACAGTGTCTCCGCCGAAATATAATAGGCTTGTCCATCCCCTGTATGGAATCCGGCCCCAATCAGTGACGCCGTATGCGGATTCTCGCCATACGCTTCCACGTGGACAGAGGTGACACGTTCAAGCTGCGGACGGAATTCCTCCAGTCCTTCTTCCCCTACGACATGAATCTGCAGCTCTTCTTTCTCCACCTCGTTCACAGGAGCGCTTTGCGGCAAATCCAGCCTTTCGAGCAAAGATTTAAATTCCAGTTTCCGGAACATTTCGGACAACGTTTCGGGCTGGTAACCTTCGTAACGGATCGCATTCCAGTCCGCTTCCATCGGCACTTCCCGATGAATCGTGGCCAGCCGCTTGCTCATTCGTGCATCTTCGGCATGATCGCGGATCTTATCCTTCATCTTGCCTTTCATATCTTCCACGTGCTCCAAAACCTGCTCTACACTGCCGTACTCATGCAGCAGCTTAAGCGCCGTCTTTTCCCCTACACCGGGGATGCCCGGGATATTATCCGATGTATCGCCCATCAACCCTTTCAGATCAATAATCTGATCGGGCGTCAAGCCGTATTTCTCCTGAATGAAAGCCGGATCGTACAGTTCTACCTCGCTGATGCCTTTACGGGTCAAGGCAATGGTAACCTGCTCTGAGGCAAGCTGCAGCATATCTTTATCGCCGGTGACCACGACGACCTGCTTCTTTTGCTCGTCTGCGATCCGTGTCATTGTTCCGATAATATCATCGGCCTCGTAGCCTTCCAGCTGGTACTGGGAAATGCCGAAGGCACGAAGCAAGTCCTTGATAACCGGGAATTGTTCCGACAATTCGGAAGGTGTTTTTTCACGGCCGCCCTTGTATTCCTGATACCCCTCATGGCGGAACGTCACTTTGCCCGCGTCGAAAGCAACGAGGAAATGGGTAGGCTTTTGTTCATCTATCAGTCTCAGGAGCATCGTCGTAAAACCGTACACCGCGTTCGTATGCAAGCCGCTCGAATTGCTCAGAGGCGGTAAAGCAAAGAAAGCGCGGTAGGCAATGCTGTTGCCGTCGATTAAAACTAATTTCTCCATAGCGCACCTCACATTTGACATATAGTTTCATCATAGCATAGTAGTGACAAGTAACGAAAGGAACGGAGGCTTTGCCATGCCCAAGAATCATGAACTCCCCCGGAAATTTGTATTAGAGGACAAAAAAGTGCTGCTGTTCGACCTGAACGGCACCTTGCAGGATGAGGAAGCGACCGGGCGTGCCTGCCTGAAGGAGGTATTCTCGGAATGGACCGGACGGTGGCTGGATGAGCAGGGCTCCCAGCTTGATCTGCTGTGGTCCGGCTTCCAGAACGCCCGGGCCAAGCACGTCCGGGAAGAACCGGGCCAGCGGCTTCAGCTGGCCCTCCTCGGCGCGGTCCAGGCCGCGCAGCTTCCGCTGCCGAACATGGACGGCATCGTCAAGCACATGGCCGCGCGCTACCGCAAGCTGCGCGCGGAAACGGCTTTGCCGCACGACGGCATGCCGGAAGTGCTGGCCCGCCTGGCCGGCCGCTACACGCTGGCCTGCGTGAGCAACGGCACCCGCGCGCGAACGGCGCAGCGTCTCCAGCTGCTGCAGCTGGAGACGCTGTTCCCGCCGGAGCGGCGGTTCGACGCGGAGACGCTGCGGGCGCGCAAGCCGCTGCGGCGATTTTTCGCGCAGGCGCTGCGGAGCCTGCGCGTGGAGCCGCACGAGGCCGTCGTCATCGGCGACTCGTGGCGCCGCGACGCGGCGGGGGCGGCGGCGTGCGGAATCGACGCCGTATGGCTCAACGTTCGCCGCGCCAAAAAGCCTTCCCAGCCGCTGACGCGGGGGAAGGCTGTCATTGCGGAGGCGGAGTCGGCCGGGGCGCTGGCACGCCTGTTGGGCCTCTAGAAAAACCAGAAAAAAGGGCTGTCCTAAAAGGTGTGAGATGATACCCACCTTTCGGGACAGCCCGCTGTCTTTTATGCATTCAAGTCAGGACGTTTTCCTTTGACAAGATAAACGACATTCTCGCCGATATTCGTCGCATGATCCGCCATCCGTTCCAAGTACCGGCTGACAAAGCACAGAAGCATCACCTGATTGATATCGCCTGGCTTATCAGACATGTACACGAACAATTCTCTTAAGATTTGGCTGTGCAAATGATCGACCTCATCGTCCATTTTAGCCATCTTGTAAGCGAGATCGACATCCTCCTCAACATAGGAAGTAATGGCGTCCGTAGTCATCAGCTGGGCGATTTCCGCCATCCTCGGGATGTCCACCAGCGGCTTGATCAGGCTTTGGTTGCCGATGCGCAGCGTGACTTTGGCGATATCCACGGCAAGGTCAGCCATCCGCTCCAAATCGCTTGCCATCCGGAAAGCAATAATGATCCGCCTTAAATCTTTAGCGACCGGCTGCTGTGTAGCAATCAGCGTCGTACCCATATGCTCAATCTTTTCTTCATACTGGTTAATGTCATGATCATGCTCGATGACTTGGCGGGCAAGGTCCAGGTCCGAATCCTTCAAGGATTTCACGGAGTCCAGAATAGCTTTCTCCACTTCCTCCCCCATATTCATCAGTTCCTGCCGAAGCTCTTTCAGCCTTAAGTCAAACTGTTCCCTGTTTGTTGGCATGGCGGGAATCCCCCCTTCTAAGGTTAACCGAATCGGCCTGTAATGTAATCTTCCGTTCTTTGATCCTCCGGATTGGAGAACAGCTTCACCGTGTCGGCAAACTCGATGACTTCCCCGTTCAGGAAGAAGGCGGTTTGGCCCGAAACGCGGGCAGCCTGCTGCATATTGTGCGTAACGATAACAATGGTGTAATCTTTCTTCAGTTCCTGGATTAACTCTTCTATTTTCAGAGTTGAGATCGGATCCAGCGCTGAAGTTGGCTCATCCATCAGGAGAATTTCCGGATTCACCGCAAGGGCCCGCGCAATGCACAGCCGCTGCTGCTGCCCGCCGGACAGGCCGTAGGCGGATTTCTTCAAATAATCCTTTACTTCCTCCCATAATGCGGAGCCACGGAGGCTCTTCTCCACAATCTCATCCAATTCGGACTTGTTGGTAATTCCGTGGATTCGCGGACCGTAGGCTACATTATCATAGATGGACTTTGGGAAAGGGTTTGGCTGTTGAAACACCATTCCAATGTTCTTGCGAAGCAATTCTACATTCACGTCAGGATCATAGATGTTCGTGCCATTGATGTTGATTTTGCCGTCGATCCGTACGCCTTTGATCATATCGTTCATGCGGTTCAACGTACGAAGCAAGGTCGATTTCCCGCAGCCGGAAGGCCCGATAAACGCTGTAATCGACTTTTCCGGAATCGACATGTTAACCTGTTTCAGGGCATGAAACTCCGTATAATACAAATTCAAATTTTGAATCTCAACGATAGACATCCCGAAGTCCCCCTAGAATAAGACAAAATAGATAACAGCTTACTTTCTTTGATATTTGTTTCTAAGAAAAATAGCCAGTGCGTTCATAGTAAGCAATAGAATCAGCAGCAAAATAATACCGGCCGCCGCGACATTCTGGAACTCTTCCTTAGGCTGATTGGACCAGCTGAAGATTTGGATCGGCAGCACGGTAAACGGGCTGAAGATGGAGTTCGGCAGAAATGCAATATAAGAAACGGCCCCGATCATAACCAGCGGTGCGGTCTCTCCGATCGCGCGGGACAAAGACAGGATCGCTCCCGTTAAAATGCCGGGAAGTGCGGAAGGCAGCACGACTCTCACCACCGTCGTCCACCGGTTTCCGCCAAGGGCGTAGGATGCATGCCTCAAATTCATCGGGACGGCTTTAATAGCTTCCTGTGACGCAACGATAATGATAGGAAGCACCAGAAGCGTCATCGTCAACCCGCCGGCCAGAATGCTCCGCCCAAAGTCGAAGTACCTCACAAAAATAGTTAAGCCCAGCAATCCGTATACGATCGAAGGGACACCGGCCAAATTGGAGATGTTGATCTGGACCACCCGGCTGAACCAGTTGTTTTTAGCGTACTCCTCCAAATAGATAGCCGTCGACACCCCGATAATAAATGTAAGCGGCGTTACGATCAGCATCAGCCACAAGGTCCCTACCAGGGCTGTCTTAATCCCTGCTTTCGCAGGAAAGCGGGAAGAGTTGCTGGTTAGAAACTGCCAGTCCAGATAACCGGCCCCTTTACGCAATACGTCAAAAAGCAGCAAAGCAAGAGCAATAATCCCGATCAGTGTACAGAGGAAGAACAGCACATGAACCATCTTGTTCGTTGTTCTGCGCTGCTGAATCCGGCGCGTCTCTTTGGAATGTGCCATTAATAAACCTCCCTGAACTTTCTCGAGATATACCCCGCTAGAATATTCATAAGCAATGTGATGACAAACAGCACCAAACCTACGGCGTAGATGGTCTGATATTCTACCGATCCTGCCCTGACGTCACCAGAAGCTACGGATACAATGTAGGCGGTAAGCGTCTCGATACTGTCGAGCGGATTTAACGACATCCGCGGCTGAAGCCCTGCTGCCAGCGTAACGATCATGGTTTCGCCTACCGCCCTGGACAAGCCCAGCACGAAAGAGGCTACAATCCCTGAGAACGCGGCGGGGACGACGATTTTGACGGATGTTTCCAGTTTGGTGGAGCCTAGAGCGTAAGCCCCGTTTCTTAACGAAGCAGGCACGGAGGCCATAGCATCTTCACTTAAAGAAGAAATCATAGGGATAATCATAATACCCACTACAATTCCCGCACTGAGCGCATTGAATATTTCCGTTTGCGGAATAATCGTCTGCAAAATCGGAGTGACAAAGGTCAAAGCGAAAAATCCGTACACGATCGTTGGAATTCCTGCAAGAACTTCAAGAATCGGTTTTACAATCGCACGCACCCGGTTCGGGGCATATTCACTCAAATAAATCGCGCTTCCTAAGCCGATAGGAAGTGCTACGATACTTGCAATGACCGTAATCATCAGTGTTCCGGTGACCAGCGGCAGCACCCCGAAGCTCTTCTCCGAGAACAGCGGCGTCCACTCGGTACCTGTCAAAAAGTCCAAGATGGGAACATGCCTGAAAAATCCTGCGGATTCCGTCAGCAGGATCACTACGATCCCAATTGTAGTTAGAACGGAAATCCCCGCGAACAAAGCGAGAACGATCGGCATAATGAAATCCATGGAAAAGTACGATTTTCTCTTTTTCAGATCGACTTTGGAGTTGGAACGCGGCATAAACGACACCCCTGACTGCAATGTTTATTGGTTACAAATCGATAACCGTGGCCCCTGCTCCTGCACGAGCTGGATAGCCACGGTTCATCGCTTGCATTTACTTTACTTCCATTTATTTCAACTGGTCAAGGTTCTTCTGATAGTCTTCGGCAGGAAGCTTAATATATCCTACTTCTTCAACCAGAGTTTGACCTTCTTCGCTGTTATAGTATTTCAAGAAAGCCGCAATTTCCGGTTTAGCCAAAGCGCTCTTCAAAGGGTAGATGAAGATCGGTCTGGACAATGGCTTGTAGGAGCCGTCACGGATCGTGTCCACCGAAGGAGCAACCGCCGGGGCATTTGCATCGGCTTTAATACTCACGGCTGTAAGCTTCTCTTGGTTCTCTTCGTAGTAAGCGAATCCGAAATAACCCATTGCGTTCTTATCGCCCGCTACGCCTGTGACGAGGACATTGTCATCTTCAGACGGAGTGTAATCTGTGCGGGATTCGTTCTTCTTCCCGTTGATTTCTTCTGTGAAATATTCGAACGTACCGGAAGAAGTACCTGGTCCGTACAGCTTGATCGGTTCTTTAGGCCAGTCAGCGCGAACATCGCTCCACAGCTTTACCGTGCTGTCTTTTTGCCAAATTTTCTTAAGCTCGTCTACTGTAATCTCTTTAGCCCAAGTGTTCTCTTTATTTACAACAACCGTGATTCCGTCAAGTGCGATCGGCATCTCAACGACTTCCTGGTTTTTCGCTTTCAGATCAGCAACCTCTTCGTCTTTCACGTGGCGGGATGCATCGGCGATATCGATTTCACCGTTAATAATTTTTTTGAAACCGGTAGAAGTTCCGCCTTCCCCGACAGTTACATTCACGCCGTTGTTTACCGCCATGAACTCCTCAGCTACAGCTTGTGTAATCGGAAATACAGTAGAAGAACCGTCAATGCGGATTTCGCCTTTCAGATCAGCTGCTTGTTCCGTTCCCGTATTATTTCCACCTGCTGCCGTATTGCCTCCAGCCGTGTTGCTTCCCCCGTTGTTACCGCAAGCCGCAAGCGTGAACGCCAGTACTGTTGACGCCAGGACGATGGATCCTTTACGCAAAACGTTAGTAAACAAATTGATCACTCCTATTTTTCTGTTTAATTTGTAACACAGTTGTAATCTTACCGCTTGTTTGTTTTCGCTATTTAAAAGTTTTGTAAAGCCTATGTAAAATCGTGTCGGACTTTTCTCAACACTACCGGACTACGCTGTAAGAATACAAACATGATTCGACAAAAATTTACCTAACTTTAACAAATCTGAAGATTGTATTTAATATGTACATCTTATACTTGTCCTACTCGCAATCAGTCAGAACATACAAAATACATAGCAAGGTTATTGGGGGAGAAAGGGATGCAAGGAGTTGTTGGTTTAGTTGCTTCATTTAAAGCGAGGCTGATCTGGAGTTTTATTCTGATTGTCGGCATTGTGGCAGGCGCCTCCTATTTACAGATTCAGGAGGTCAGGGCGATCAAGCAGCAGCTGGCCGGGCAGAACCGGGAAACGGCCAAGAAGATACAGGCTCTGGAGCTGAAACAGAACCTGCAGGTGCTGTTCAATATTTCAACGAATCTAATTTCCACACAAAATCTGGACTTGGAGCAGGACTTCCGGGATAACACCGAGGCGTTTCAACGCAGTGTCCAGCAGTTATCCGGCAGCGCGGCGACCCCGAAACAGAGGAAGCTTGTACCGAAACTGAATACGGTCTCCCAAGAATTCATAGCTAATTTTGATAAGGCCGTCGCCATGCTGAAAGACGAAAGCTCGGATCCGCTGGCCGTGATTGATGAAATGAACGCCGCAGGCGAACGGACGAAGGCACACAGAGAGTATATGTTTCAGATCGTCGATGAATTTTACCGGTCTTTCTCGGCAACAGCCTCGGCGGCTGTCGCCAAATCGGATCAACTATTGGATTCCACTGTGGGAGCTACCACGACAACTTCGGTTATCGTTCTTATAGTCTGTACAGCTGTGGCCGTGTTGCTTATCGCTTCATTCACCAGGCCGATCGGCAGACTTCAGGATGCCGTGAAACAGGTTGCCGCCGGTGATTTTACAGTAAAGCTGTATTCGTCTTCGCAGGATGAGCTGGGGATATTAAGCCGGGATGTCGATCATATGATTGGCCAGGTCAACAAAATGATGGGGGCCGCCCATGCCATCGCCTCTTCTTTATCTGCCGCTTCGGACCGCTTCCGCAGCTTTTCTACGACTACGGCTGCCGCTAATGAAGAGATTATCCGGGCTATCGATGAGATCTCGCGCGGCGCGGGCGAGCAGGCCTCCCATACCGAACAAAGCGCAGAACTTATCGTAGGCATGCAGCAGGAGATTGACCTCATCACACGTTACACGGATCAAATGAAGCAGATGAGCATAGCTGCGAATGAAACTACCCGCAGCGGATCGGAAGCGGTGGGCTCGCTTACGCGGTCCGCACAGCAAACCGACGCCGTATTGGCCGAAGTGTTCCAATCGCTTGAAGCCCTCGGCGCTTCCTCCGTACGTATTGAACAAATCGTAAATACCATAACGGACATTTCCAACAGGACGAATATCCTTTCTTTAAACGCAGCTATTGAAGCCGCAAGAGCGGGCGTTCACGGAAACGGGTTTGCAGTCATCGCAGAAGAAGTCCGACAACTGTCCGGGCAGACGAAGGAATCTTCCGCTGCGGTTTCCCTCATTATCAGATCGTTATTGGAACAGCTTGGCGGCCTTCAGTCCCAAATGTCCGAAGCAAGGAACCGCTTTCAAGCTCAGACCGGGAAAGTAAGTGAAACTATGCTTGCGTTCCAATCCATACATGCTTCCATAGAGACGTTATCGTCGCAAATGGATCGGATCGGGCATCAGGTCGCTGAAGCCAAGGAAAAGAACGGCAAGTTGACTATTTCCGTTCAATATGTTGCTTCCATCGCTGAGGAAACGGCGGCCGGAGTAGAGGAAGTCAACTCCGCGTCGATTCAGCAGGATGAAGCCATCCGCAGTATTGCCGGACAGGCAGAAGAAATCAACAGCTTGTCCGCGCGTTTGTTCGCCGAATTGAGCAAGTTTCGGATCGCCGGGAATAGCGCGGAAAAGGAACGTAAAAGTCTCTAAAATTGAATCTTCGCAGACAAATGGAAAGGGGCTGTCCATGAAGGTAAAAAGTTACCTTTATGAGCAGCCCCTTGGTGTTATGCGAGAATCAGTCTTTTTCGGGATTTTGGGATTGTCGGGTTTTCCACTCTTCTGCCTGAGGTTCAATATCCTGCCCCTTCTTCAACTTTTCCTCTTGTTCTTTGGAGTTGTTTTTACGATCCTCCTGGTTTCTTGCCTGAGCCCCGGTTTGTTGTGTCATGATGTTCATCCTCCTTGAAAGTGGTATGTAAGTACATACCCCAATCGGGAAGGCCGCAAACAATACGAAGCCCGCCCTGCCTGCGTAGGCTCGGACGGGCTTGATATGTTGGAACAGCAGCTTACAATGTCTTCTGTCCCGGTCTCCAGTTGGCAGGGCATAAGCCTCCGGCCTGAAGCGCTTGAAGGATACGCAAAGTCTCATCAACGCTGCGGCCTACGTTCATATCGGTCACCACTTGGTAACGAAGGATGCCTTCCGGGTCAATGATGAACAGCCCGCGGTGAGCCGCTCCGGATTCTTCATCCAGAATGCCGTAAGCTTCGGCCGTTTCTTTATGAATATCGGATGCCATCGGATACTTGATTTCACCGATGCCCCCCTGGTCTCTTGGCGCTTTGGTCCAAGCACGGTGCGTATGCACGCTGTCGACAGAAGCTCCGACGATTTCACAGTCCAGTTCGCGGAACTGCTCATATGCATCGCTGAATGCCATAATTTCCGTCGGGCAGACAAACGTAAAGTCGAACGGCCAGAAGAATAAAATGAGCCATCTGCCGCGGTAATCCTCTAAGGCTACCGTTTCTTCCAGCGTCTCCATGTTACGGGTAGACAGCATTCGAAACGAAGGTGCCGGACGGCCGATTTTCGCGGCGGATGCCGGAGTCTGTCCTTTTTCTAGTAAAAGTGTATTTTCAGTTGTACTCATATCGTATAGCTCTCCTCTCCATGTACCGATGATATCAGGATGTCAGCGCAGCAAGCGCCTTGTTCAGCTGTGTCTGGTTGAAGCCAAGGATTTTCGTCTCGCCGATCACCGTCACGGGAACCGAACGCATGCCTGTGTTCCATAGTTCTTCCGCAAATTTCTCGTCAGTGTCGATATTGCGCTCTTCGAACGCTACATTATTTTCTTTCAAATAATGTTTGAGCTGCCCGCAGTAATGGCAGTGCGTGCTGGAATAAACGATAACTTGTTCTTGGGACATTGAGAATCTCTCCTTCTTTTGTTTTAGACAGTGACGCTCTCTCTATGAGCCGCTTCAACTTCCTCAAGGTAACGTTCGCAGTCCAATGCGGCCATACATCCGCTGCCGGCAGCCGTAATAGCTTGGCGGTACTTATTGTCCTGAACATCGCCGCAGGCAAATACGCCCGGGATATTCGTTTGGGAAGTGCCTGGATTCACAACGATATATCCGTGATCATCCGTAGTGACCTGCCCGCCAAGGAAACCTGTGTTCGGCGTATGTCCGATGGCGATGAAGATCCCATCCGCTTCGAGCACTTCTTCTTCGCCTGTGTCGTTGCGGCGCACTTTCAGACCGGTCACACCTTTCTCTCCTGCTATTACTTCAAGCGGCGTGTATCCCAGGCTCCAGGAGATTTTGCCGTTGCCGCGGGCACGGTCTTGCATGACCTTGGAAGCACGAAGCTCCGTACGGCGGTTTACGATGCGGACTTCCGAAGCAAAGCGGGTCAAGAAATTCGCTTCTTCCATAGCGGAGTCCCCGCCTCCTACGACGATGATCTTTTTGCCGCGGAAGAAGAAACCGTCGCAAGTGGCGCAGGTGCTGACGCCCCGTCCGACATTATCCTTCTCCCCCTCAATTCCAAGGTACTTCGCGGAAGCACCGGTCGAGATAATCACGGATTCCGCAATCAGCTCTCCGATTCCTTCTACGGAAAGCTTGAACGGCCGCTCGGACAGATCGATCGAATTCACCCAGCCCGTCTTGAATTCCGCACCGAACCGTTCCGCTTGTTTCCGCATATTATCCATCAGTTCCGTGCCCATGATTCCATCGGGGAAACCGGGGAAGTTCTCTACCTCCGTTGTCGTGGTCAGCTGTCCGCCAGGCTGAGGCCCCTCGATAATGAGCGGATTCATATTTGCCCGCGCCAGATAGATAGCTGCCGTCAATCCGGCAGGTCCTGTGCCGATAATAATAGATTTATAGTTGTTGTTCATGTTCCTTCACCTTGCCTTTTTGTTTTGGTTTTTTATTATAAAAAAATCATACCAGCCATGCCAAAACGCTGCATGAAGGTATGATGAAGGAAAGATGAAGGTTTCATGAAGAAGGATCGGGCGGTTAGTCCTCAAAGCCGGTGTGATATTTTCGCTCGCTGGAAGAACGGTGTTTGGTCCCTTCTTTGTCTTTTTCCTCTTCCTGCTCCAGCTTCAAGTCTTCTAAAGGAATCGGGTCCACATGCTGCTCGCTCTGAAACAGGTCGTGCAAACTCGGCTTGTCCGAAGGCAGCTGCTCCGGATTGTCGCGCTTCCCTTGTTTCGGGGGCAGGGAGTCTGTCTTTTTGCCGGATTCAGTCATAGATACACTCTCCTTTTGGGGTTGTACTCTGTTTATACCTTCCTGCCGGACAGTTCAAACGGGTTTCTGCTTCATATAGATAGAAAATCAAAGCGGTTCCTATGGTAAAATAAGCATAAAAAAAATATACCCGGTACACTTGTAAGCATGTTCGGGAAGGATGAGGCTTAGCTATGAAACGGCATATCGAAATATCAACGGGCGACGGTTTCTTCGAGCCCGGCATACCTGTTTATCTTAACCGTGTGCGGGAATCTTTCAGCATGTATGAACATGCTCATGATTTTGTGGAAATCACATATGTTTGCGAAGGCGCCGGCATGCATTATATAGGACATGATACGGTCCAGGTCAGCCGGGGAGATCTGTTCTTCCTTCCCATCGGCGTCTCGCATGTGTTCCGGCCTGTCTCGCCGAGGAACGACCGTCCGCTGGTCGTATATAACTGCCTGTTCCCCTCGGAAGTGTTGGCTGAGCTTACCCGTTTCTACGGCATGGAACCGGCCATTGCAAGGCTCTATGAGCAGTTAGGTGCCGAACAGCGCTGGCTGAAAGTACATGACCGGCAGGAAGAAGCGCATCGGCTTTTTGGAAGTATGTTCCAGGAGTATACGTTAAGGAGTCCGGGCTTTATGCCGGTGTTGTATGCGGATATTGTAAAGCTTCTTGTATGGATGTACCGGAGATGGAACAGGGCCGGTGAGCCTGGGTCTCTGCCCGCATCTGCGCAGCTGGAGGAACTGTTGTGGACCATCCGCAGAGACTGTCATCTGCAGTATTCCGTTTCGGAGGTTTCCTCCACCTTGAACGTTGGGGATAGGCAGTTTACCCGTTTGTTCCGCAAAGCGGCAGGAATGAGTTTTTTGGAATATGTCCAGAATGCGAGGATTGAGCGAAGTATGGACCTGTTAACCTCCACTGTACTCACCGTAAGGGAGATTGCACTGCAGACAGGGTACCAGGATATTAAATTTTTCAACCGTTTATTCAAAAAGAAAACAGGCCTCAGCCCTACCCAGTTCAGGAAACAGGCACTGGGCCATGCCTCGGTGTAGACAGTCGTCGGGACGATAGGTGCGCTTACAGACTTTTACGCCTGAGACGGATCAGCCACTGGGCCGCCAGCAGGTTTACGGCTATACTTCCATAGATGCCTGCCGTATAGGAAACATAATAATCTAGTCCAAAGCCTTGATGTGCAATCCGGTGAACGGCATGAATAATGAAGTTCGTGTAACAGAACATGTAGCTGCGCAGCATCCAGTCCCCATGTTCCCGGACGTTTCCCCGCCGGATCGCAAGCACCGCCAGCAGCGTGAAAACAAACCATATGATATTTATTGCATTGAAGGCAATGCTGTTAATTTTTCCACCTGTCGCATAGGGAGCCATATACCCGGAGCTCAGGTTAACGATAACGGTGGATAGCACATACAGATAGCCGTTCCAGCGGTGAAGCTTGCGGAAACGGTCGGCCCGCAGCAGGGTAAGGGCTGCCGTCCCCGCTGCCATCGCGGCAGCTGCCGCGATGACATGCACATGCATGACGGTAAGCCATACCGGGAGGCGGAGTTCCCGCTTCAGTCCGGTTTTGCGGCTGAGAAACTCCTTCGCTTCGGGGTTGGATATCAAGTTTTCGTAGACCGAATACATTAAAAAAACCGACACTGTAAGCCAGATCAATAATACGGCTGTGCGTCGGAAAAAGGGCGTGTTTCCGCTCATTTGCCGGCTCCCGTTCTACATAAGTTGAAAGTGTTGGTTCCGTCTTGTTGTCGGCCGGTCATCGGGAACGCCGAATCTCCGTGCTCAGCTATAACGATAACAGAACTTGAATCGACTCCAGCACATAATCCGGCTTCCACTCGCTGGCAGCCGCATCCTCCCGCGTGCTCGAGCCGGTCAGCACGAGCGCCGTGCCCATCCCGGCCATCTTGCCGAGGCCGATGTCCGAAGGCAGACTGTCGCCGACGACAAGGCACCGCTCCGGCGGCAGCCCCAGCACGGCAAGCGCCGCCTCGGCCATCAAGCGCGACGGCTTGCCGATAACGACATCCGGCTCCTTGCCGGTCGAGTACGCGATCGCGCCGATCATGCCGGCGACATCAATCGAGTCCCCGGCGTCGCCGGGAAACATCCGGTCGCCGTTCGTGGCAATGATGCCGGCGCCGTGCCTAACCGCGCGAAATGCCTCGTTCAACTCGGCGTACGTCAGCGTCTCATGCAGCGTGATGACAAGCCACGCCGCCTCTTCCGGCTTCGGAGCCAGCGGCACGCCGTGCGCCGCCAACTCCTCCGCCAGTCCCTGCTCACCGAGGATCCACACGGCTTCGCCCGGATGGCGTTCCCGGAGGTACATGCCCGTCACCGTGGAGGTGAGCAGAATTTCTTCGGGACGGATATCCAGTCCCATCCCGGTCAGCTTCTCGTGGCACATGCGCCGGGAAATATTCCCCCGGTTGCTTAGGAACACAAGGCGCTTTCCCTGATCTTTCAATCCGTGCAGGGCCGTATTCGCCCCTTCGATCATCTGCTTTCCCCGATAGACGGTCCCGTCCAGATCAATTACGTACCCGTCATACTGCTCCAACATTGCTGTTCCTCCCTACTCCGTTCCAAGGTCCATGTATACCGCCCCGCGTACCGGCTGAAACTGGCGAATCAGTTCAGCAATCCGGTCGCTCTTCACAGGTTTGCTGAGATATTCGTCCATCCCGCTTGCCAAATACTTCTCCTTGTCGCCTTTCAGCGCATTAGCGGTAACTGCAACTATATAAGGACAACTTCCCACCGGAAGTGCGTCCTTAATGGCTTTCGCCGCCTCCACTCCGCCCATCTTCGGCATCTGGATATCCATAAATATCAGGTCGAACCTGGCTGCCAGAGCGGCGCTCACAGCTTCCTCGCCGTTCTCCGCCACGGTCACCTCATGCCCCATTTTTTGCAGCATTTTCGTCAGCACGATCTGATTGATTTCATTATCTTCCGCAATCAGGATGCGGAGCCTTTGATTCCTGTCAACGAGCGGCTGAAGCGAGTTTTCTTCCGGTCCCACCGCCGGCGCTTCTTCCGCCTGGAAACAAGCGGTAAAGACAAAGGTGGCCCCAGGCCCCCTCGCGCTTTCGACCCAAATATCCCCGTTCATCAGCTCCACCAGCTTTTTGCTGATGGCAAGTCCGAGGCCGGTCCCTTCCGTTTTGCGCGTCATAAAGTTATCCAATTGGTAAAAAGGTTCAAACAGCCGGTTCAGCTTCGAGTCCGGAATCCCGACTCCAGTGTCCTTCACCGTAAATTGGAGCGAAAGCGGCTGATCGGTTCCGGCCGCAGGCTGAACTGTAACCAGAATGCTTCCATTATCCGTATATTTCACGGCATTGCCAAGCAGATTGATCAGCACCTGCTTCAATTTCTGCGGATCGCCGATCAGCCGTGCAGGTATCCCTCCGGCAATCTCCGCCTTCATGTCGACTTTCTTGTCCATCGCCTGAGGCGTCATCACATCCAGAGTCTCCGCAATCAGCTGATGCAGGTCGAACGGCTGGGTATGCAGCTCTGTTTTCCCGGCTTCAATTTTGGAAAAATCCAGAATATCATTGATCAGATTGAGCAAGGTATTTCCGCTTTTACTGATAATCTCTACGTATTCTTTCTGCTGTTCATCGAGTTCCGTCGTGTGAAGCAGAAGGTCCGTCATCCCGATGACACCGTTCATCGGCGTGCGGATCTCATGGCTCATCATGGCCAAAAAGTCGCTTTTGGCCTGATTCGTCCGTTCAGCCGCTTCTTTGGCTACCATAAGCTTCTTCTGTTCGGTAATATCTTTGGCAATAATATAGTAACCTACATATTCCGAATGAATGATGATCGGCGCAATCGTCGTAAGAATATCGGCCGTATGGCCGTCCCGGTGCGTAATCTGGTCCGTAACCCTTTCTGACAAATCATCGGACCCGCATTCAGACAGGATTCGTTTAAGATGATCTACTCCCGTAAATTTGGAGAAATGCATTCCGACCATGTCTTTAATGCAGACACCCGTTAATTTCTCCGCCTTGTCATTGGCATTCAGAATGTTCCCTTCCAAATCCAAAGAGAACACCGCGTCATGATTGTATTTCTTCAGCGAAGTATAGCGCTCTATCGTTTCTTGCAGCTTAAACTCGACGATTTTGCGTTCGGTAATATCCTGAACGGTCCCGCTGATCCTGTAAGGGCTTCCATTCCCGTCCATCGATGGAATTCCACGAATATGCAAAAACGCAGTTGATCCGTCCGGTTTGCCGCTGCGGAGCTCCAGGCTGATAGAACGGCCTAGATAAGCCTCGCGGATCTGAGCCGCAATCTTCATCCGGTCGCTTTCCGTAAACTGCAAAAAGATGTCCTCAGGGTTTAGCGCCCCCTCCTGCTTTTCCATATTCAGAATGTGATACACCTGCTCCGAGACAGTGAATGTGCCTTCCTTTACATCCCACTCCCAGCTTCCGAGCAATGCGATCCGCTGTGCTTCAGCAAGCCCTTCCTCATGCTTCTTGCGTTCCGTGACATCCCTGCCGATACCTAAAATAAGTTCAAGCTCGCCTTGGCTGTTTCTTACCAGTTTCAGGGTGGTTTCAATCCACTTATAATACCCTTCTTTATGCCGTACCCGGTATGTAAACCTGGCTTGATCCGACAAGCTGCAATCCAACGCTTTGGCCAGATCGTCAGGATGGTACAGATCGGAATTCATCGTTCCTATAATATCCTCCGGATTGTATCCAAGCACATCCGCGATAGAGGGCGAACAGTACCGGACAATGCCGTCCGGCGTAATATAAGAGATCATATCTGCCGCGTTTTCCACAATCATTTGATACATGGCTTCCACCTCAAGCAGATGCTGCTCTCTCTCCTTCGGTTCCGTAATGTCACACATATGAAAAATATAATGGAGAGGTTCTCCCTCATGATTCTTTACTGCCGACATATGCACCGCAGCCCAAATGATCCGGCCGTCGGCATGCAGACAGCGGATCTCCGCGGAGGACTTCGCCAGGTTTCCGGACTTTAGTTGTTCCAACTCCCTCTCTTCCTTCATCACATCCTTAGGATGAATGAACTTGAAGCAGGATTCTTGAAGCAGCTCTTCCTCCCTGTATCCCAATAACTCGCAGAGAGCCCGGTTAACTTTTATCCAAGAACCGGTAAGGGATACGATCGCTATTGCTATAGGCGCATGCTCATACGCTTGTTCTAAAAGTTTAACATGATCCAGCTGCTGCATGCTCTGCTCCTCCAGTCGTGAACTCTACTATAATGTTAGTATACAGAATTGTACCGGTTAGAAAATAGGAGGACGGGGAAAAAAGGCTGCCATCGGCAGCCTTCCGGCGGCAATAGACAGCCTTTAGATCCTGTTTTTCGCTTCCGCCTCCAGCTTCTGCTGCTTAGCCCTTGTGTGCTCGGTTTCCCCGATGATGAAGCCGGGACGTTCATGAGGCTGCAGGTCCTCCAGCTTCGATCTTGGATTGCCGTCTGTTTCTTTTATTGTCCTTCGGTTGTCAGTCACGCGGTATAACCTCCCTTTCACGGGTGTTAGTATATGCATTTACTGTGACTTTAAGCCGGGAAACCTGGATTCCAGAAGGTCTGCAAACTCATCGTAAGCACGATGTAACTCGGAAATCGTGAGCAGTTCCGGTGCGTTGGCGCGTTCTTCTTCCGTATGCATGCTCAATATCCCCTGAAGCCCTTCCCTATTTTTCACAACGTCCTGATACGTCTCATTTAATTTTTCTATGACAACGCCGATCAGCATCTGATATTGTTCCAATGGTTCCACCTCATTTTTACCCAAATCATAGCACAGCTTACCACTTTGAAACTGAAAAATTATTTCCTTGCCTGGGACGACTCCTGTCTAGCTGCAGCGCCGCCGTTCTTCTATGGATGCAATCGTGCTCTTTCCGTTTCTTTTCGCTTATTGAGGCTTAGTTTAATATAAACGTTCGTTAGATCATTCCGCGGATTGTCGAGCAGCAGTTTTTCATTATTGAGATGGATATGCTCGATCCCCCAGCTATGAAAGTTAAGTTTCCCGTTATACTCCAATCCTTCCAGTGACAAATCCCCCGCGTATTGAAAAATGCCCTTTTCGTCCTGAAGCAGTAAATCCAGCCTTTTCGAGCTGATATGTACACTAAGGAGAAGCTGTTCGGACATCGTGATCAGCATCGTGCCTGCTTTCACCCCAAGGCCCAATTTGTGCCAGTGCCCGGACACGGACTCCGCCAGCGTGTAATCTTCCGGAAAATCATTCATCTTTATTCCTCCTTACCGGCTGTTATGCCTCCAATGCCCCTGTCTCATTTCCTGCGGGATGATCGGTTTGGTCCGGATCGGTTCCTTTCGTTTCTTTGGCAAAAAAGAGCACTGCCATTGCCCCGATCACTATGGCAATGAAAAAGATCAGGAAAATCGAGGTTACCGGAATGTTCCCGGCTACCAGCAATCCTACCAAATATGGACCGATGATGCCACCGATCCGCCCGAAGGAAGCCGCCATCCCTACACCTGTCGATCGGACTTCAGTCGGGTAGAGCTCAGGGGTATAGGCATACATCCCTCCCCAGGCGCCGAGATTAAAAAAGGACAGGCAAATTCCGGCTGCCATCAGCATCCCGTGAGAGTCCGCATTGCCGAACCACAGCGCGCTTACCGCCGTAAGCAGCAAGTAGGTCACCAGCACGAATTTTCGCCCAAGCTTCTCGATAAAATAAGCCGCGGTAAAATAGCCCGGCAGCTGGGCCAGCGTCATGATGAGTACATACTGAAAGCTTTTGACCAGAGTAAAACCTTTCAATACCATGACGGAAGGGAGCCATAAAAACATCCCGTAATAGGAAAACACAACGGTAAACCAAAGGATCCACAGCGTGATGGTTGACTTCCGATACGCAGGCGACCATATAGAGGCAGCTCTTTCACGGAACGACAGCTTTGGATTGCGCTTTCCTGTAAATTTGGGCGGATCTTGGATAGCGCGCCTTAAATATAAAGCGTAGAGTGCGGGGACAGCCCCAATGGCAAATGCGGCACGCCAGCCGAAGACGGGAATGACAAAATAGGCGATCAAAGCAGCAACGATCCAGCCCGCTGCCCAGAAGCTCTCCAGCAGGACCACGGCACGCCCCCTATCCTGCGGCGGAACGGATTCGGACACGAGGGTGGAAGCCACGGGCAGCTCACCTCCCAAGCCAAATCCGGAAATAAACCGGAGCAGGCATAGAACGGCAAAGCCGGTGACTAGTGCGGACAAGCCGCTCGCTGCCGAGAAAATCAGAAGCGTCCATAGCAGGACGGCACGGCGGCCGTAACGGTCGGCCATGGAGCCGGCCACCGCCGCGCCTACAGCCATGCCAACAGAGTTAATGGCAGTGAACAGGCCGATCTGCTGAGCCTGCAAATTCCAGTCCACTGCTAAAGCCGCGGCGATAAACGAAACGATGCCGATATCCATCGCGTCGAACATCCAGCTGAGTCCGGCGCTTAGCAGAAGCTTCCTCTGTTTCGGCTCCCGCCATAATGCAGTTGAGTTTGCCATCTTGTTCAATCTCCTTCCCTAAAAGATTGTCTTGATAAATGCAGCCATGTCCAGCCTGCTTGTCATGTTAAATGCTAATGTGCTAACTTACCCTAGGTTTGTGAGCTTCTAACCATATTTTGCTTCCTGCAGGGGATTGTATCCGTTATACGAACAAAATGTTATAAAACAACCCCGGCACCTGAAAGGTACCGGGGTTGTGTGCTGCAGCATGTGCTTACCAACGCAATCTATAGCTTAGCATTATCGCCGATTACAAGCCCAAAACATGGAGTATCCGCGCCGTTTTACTCCAAGCAGCGTCCTATCCGAAAATCAATCTATTTGTTAGTTATTAGTAAGCGGTCCTACGATGAAAGTTTTATACTTTGTTGTCACAAGTTCAACAACTTCTTCTTTTGATTTCCCGATCACATCTGTGAACATATTTTCAATACCTGAAGGTGTGTACATGATCGACATACGCAATGTTGAGTCGGTTAAATTGACAAAACCATGAGCCACGCCTCGTGGAGCGACGATGACATCACCTGCTGCTGCATCGAATTCTTTGCCGTCTAAATGGATATGGGCAACTCCTTCAATAATGTGTATAATTTCATCCGCTTCTTCATGGTAGTGTATGAATGTTCCTTTTCCTGGACCCTCAACAAGATCAAGGAACGTATATTCTCCATTTACATCTTCGCCCTTTACACGAATGCTCACATCTTCTCCTGGAAACACAGTGATCCATTCACGCTCAGCATATCGGTGCACAATTGCTTTACGTTCATTTGGTGCTGATTGATGATTTGTCATGTTGTTACCCTCCAAATGTATTTATAGAATGCTGAATTCACACTAATCAAATGAATGTGTAAATCTTTATTCGTAAACATAATAGAGTAACGAATGATTTTAGAGAAGTAGACACATTTTTGTTACCAGGTTACTTAAAGTATACTTTTCATTCTCTTCTCACTTGAGGACAGAAAATTTTCACCTTGAAAAGCCCTCGAATTCCAGGGGGCTTCAGCATACCGTTTTAGCAAATCAATGAATAGAGATTTTGGCATCTGCCTGCCGCCTGCTCACCAACTTAATTAGTTGATCTTGAATATAGGATGGTGAATGTTCAAAACCACTTTCTATCCAGTGGAAAACAAGTCCTAATACAGCATGAAGATTGTAAATTGTAAATAATTCATGGTCGATTCCATCGTCAGGATATACGATCTCTTCCATCGATATACGTTTTAAAGATGTAAACATCTTATTCTTAATATCTGGAAGCACGTCGCTGTTCAACAAGAGGGTATAGACGGAGGCGTTCTTTGTAACGTGCTCAACGATTAGGACCGAATTTGCCGGTATTTCGTTAATACGGAATACTTCTGCTTTTTCATACGGCGCACGAAATGATTGGATTAAGTCTTGAATTAAATCGTTAATAATCTCATCAAGTAATGCTTCTTGGCTTTCAAAATTTGAATAAAAGGTTCCACGATTAAAATTCGCATGATTAACAATCTCCGTTATGGATATGTTGCGGAAAGGTTTTTTTGACATCAGATGTAACAAAGATTCTTTTAAAGCAATCCTGCTTCTTTTGACACGGCGATCTGTTTTTATGATTTTTTCGGACAAGTTTCTCATCTCCTTCTTCTATTAATAAACAAACTCAAACCGTTTGCATGTTAACATACAAAATCGATTTTTTTGCTGATTGTAGTAAATTTCTTGTCACTATATAGTTTTATTATGCACATGACCATCAAGTGCAAATTCATAATTCGGAGTGATAACAACATGAACGACTTAAAAGGTAAAGTTGCTCTGGTAACAGGTGCCTCACAAGGAATCGGTGCTGGAATTGCACGGACCATGGGAAAAGCAGGAGCGAAGATTGTAGTCAACCATTTAAACTCTCCAGTAGAGGCCCAAAAGGTAGTAGATGATATCAAATCCGCCGGAGGTCAGGCGATTCATGTTCATGCAGATGTAACTAAATCTGATGAGATTGCCGCGATGTTCGATTATGCCGAGAAACACTTTGGGCTGGTTGACGTTATTGTAAATAATGCAGGCGTTTATGAATTTGGCAAGGTGGAGGATTTAACAATCGAGCAAATCCGCTTTCAATTCGACATCAACGTTACCGGCCCGCTGCTAGTCATCGGGGAAGCCGTACGTCGTCTAGGCGATCATGGCGGCAGCATAGTAAATATTGGCTCAACAGCAACACAAATCATAGAAGCAGAAAAAGTTGTCTACAGCTCGACGAAAAGTGCCGTAGATACGATTACCAAAGTACTTTCTAAAGAACTAGGTCCTCGCAATATTCGAGTTAACTCAGTAAATCCAGGCGGAACTGAAACTGAGGGAGGACATAAACACGGTTTAATGGGCAGCCCTTATATTATTGATCTTATCAATCGTACACCGCTCGGTCGTATTGGTCAGCCGGAGGATATTGGACTCGTTGCCACTTTCCTTGCATCTGATGACGCCAGGTGGTTAACGGGAGAAGTTCTTCTTGTTTCTGGAGGTTTACGGCCGTAATGTTTTTGCAATGCTGCATTTACAACACTCTTCCAGCAGCATATCTTCATGTATGATATAAGGTTCTTGTCTAATCCAATGACAAGAACCTTCTCATATTCCCGATGTGCAGATAATTAGTATATGGAAAATTCAGGATATACCGTAGAAAGAAGGCTAGTTTATGAAACGGAGTTTTATCATCACTTTATTGTCCTTGGCACTGGTGACCACCCTGGCTCCTATGCTGGCTGCACCCGCTGTCAAGCTTCTCGTTGTCGAGTTTCCTGATACAAGTCTGACACTGATTCAGCTAATTGTTACGTTATCATCCTTATTTATATTGCCAACCTTAACCATAGTCGGTTTTTTATCCAAAAGGTTCGCCAAGAAAGATCTGTTGATCACTGGACTCGTCTTATATTTAATCGGTGGAGTCATACCGGCCTTTTTGAATGATGTAACATGGATCCTTGTTTTTCGGGCAATTCTCGGGTTAGGTATCGGATTGATCATACCTGTCCAAAATACCATTGTTGCCGAGTACTTTAAAGGAAATGATCGTTTCAGGTTTAATGGGTACATTTCCTCCGTAAGCGGAATCGGCGGAGCGGTGTTCATTTCCCTAGGCGGAATCTTAGCAACTCTTGGTTGGAGAGGTGTATTCTTCACTTATTCTTATGCCCTTATCATCCTTATTCTAATCGTACTTTACATCCCGAGGTCGAAACCGGTTAGAACCGAGGAAGTAAAGAATACGGCAAAGGCAGGACTGTTGCCTTTGAAAACCCTGCTTTATGGTTTAGCCAGCGCAGGTTTATTAATTCTCTACTATACAGTACCTACCAATCTGGCTTTATTTATTACAGACAATCAATTTGGAGATTCATCAGTAGTGGGCTATGTAACCGCTCTTTCCCTGTTTGCCGTGTTTATTTCAGGAATGATGCTTACATCGCTTAAGCGGTGGTTAAAGAAGGCATTGGTACCTGTTATTTTATTCATTTTTGCAGGATCCTATCTGTTGTTACACGAAGCACAGTCCATATGGATGATTGCCGTGAGCGTCTTCATTATCGGGTTTGCTAATGGAACGATCTTCCCGATATTGATAAACAAGACTTCGGAAAGCGTATCCTTAGATCGTGTAACCTCTGCCATGTCGCTGCTGTTCAGTTTGACCTTTATCGGCCAATTCAGTTCTCCGCTCGTGATGAACAGCATTAGAGCAATATTCAATTTCGACTCATTGCGTGACACATTCTTCTTCATGGCGATAGTGTTGTTGATCTCGGCCATTATTTCTTTGTTAGTCGTTATGAAACCAAAGTTGAAGCAAGCAGAGCAAGCCAATGGTTGATTCATATGCAAACGTGCTGATATGAACTTGACTCGAAATTAGCAGTCGGAATGTCTTCTTTTCTGTGAGGCTGTCCCTAAAGTAGCATAAAATCTACTCGAGGGACGCCTCTTTTTTATAACTCCGTTTTTCATAAATAGGATGTTTACAAAATCGAGAAAAAGGGGCGCCCCTCAGTCATTTATTGAGACTTTGGGACAGCCCCTTATGTGCTGCGGCCATATGCTTAACCAAAAACTCCCTATTCAAACCGGTATGTCCAAAATCTCTCCGTCCCGAAGCGCTCCTGAATCTCTTCATTGGACAGCTTGTTGCTGCCCAGCAGCTCCACGGCCTGAAACTGGGAGCGGTGGGCTTTGATCGCTTCCATCTTGTTCGCTAAGAAAGGTTTCACATCTACCCTCACATCGGGCTTCCCGATGGCCGACTCCAGGTTTTTGGCAAAAGCCATGCAATATACTGCAGGTCTGCCTTCCGCCGGCCTGGTGCCGATAGTGCGAATAACAGCTTCTCCCGTGGCATCGTGGTCGGGGTGAACGCTGTAGCCCGGATAAAAAGTATACACGATATCAGGTTTCAGCTCATCCAGCAGTGCGCTGATGGCCGTATCCAATACGTCGTAGGGTTCGAATTCGATCGTTTTGTCGTGGAATCCCATCATTCGTAAATCCTGAATGCCGATGGCGCGGCAGGATGCCTCCAGCTCAAGGCGGCGGATTTCGGGCAGGGTTACACGGTTGGCAAACGGCGGAATGCCCATATTCCTTCCCATTTCACCTAAGGTCAAGCAGGCATAGGTGACATGTGCTCCTTCCTGGACCGCTTTGGCCAGCGTGCCGGACAGGCCGAACGCTTCATCATCCGGGTGCGGTAAAATTACCAATATGTTTTGACTCATTCCAACCTACCTCCAACACTTCTGTTTATATAAAAGGCGTACGGCTCAACTGCAGCGCGACAACTAGTTTTCCCTGCCCGTCATGGCCTGCAAGCAATAGCCTCTCCGTTTCGGTCTCTTCATAATGGGTCAACCCCTCGGAGTAAACCCAGCCATGATCGGTCTTCAAACCGACGCGAAACGGTCCTTGACCGGCAATCACCGCATGGTGATACGTAATCCGTGCATTGGATATGAACGTCGCTGCCGGATGTTTCGAACTGTCCAAATGGGAAGCATATGCCCCTGTGGTCATTTCGAGATGCAGATACAGCGTTTCGTCCTGTAAAGACTGCAGACGCTGTTGAATGTAGTGCGCTTCTATTTTTTGCATCCTACTATCCTCCGTTATGTAATTCATACAATTCCTCTACCCTGCAGTCCAAAATCAGGGAGATGTTCACAGCCGCCTTCAACGGCATGATTCTCTTATTGCCGATATAGTCCTCAAGCCGTTCAGGCTTCAGCTGAAGTGCTCCGGCCAACTGTCCCAAACTCATGCCTGAAGCCTGTATGCGCTCTTTCAGCAGGCACCGTCCCAATTCCACTTTCAAGCTTTACCCTCCCGGCTGAATGGTGTTAGTTCACCTACATCATAGCCAAAAAACCCGCAATTTATCGTCAGGACCCCTCGCTGGCTGCATTCGTGCCGTTTGATGCCTTTACCAATTCGCTGTATTTGCCCCGCTGCAATTCGCCAATCGAGTAACCGAATGTCATTTGCAAGTGAGGATAGTCCTTGAATTCGGGCCAGTCCCCTCCCCATTCAAAACCGAGCTTTTTGGCAATCCCGACAACTTCCATCCAGTCCTTAGCTCCATTCCCGTTGCCGTCGGTGTTCATTTCCCACGTGACTCCGCCGTCTTTCGTTCGCAATGCAAAATCCAGGGCAAGCCCGTAATTATGATAGGATTCCCCGCCCCTGGCTTTAGTAACAACCGCTCCCTCAGCGGACCTGCCCTGGGCATAGAGCGCATCCTGTTCCTCAAAACTGCGGAAGCCGTCCGTGATGACGATCCGGATCCCTTTCGCTTCGGCCAGCTGAACGAGCTCGCTTTTCTTTTGAATTAAGACGGGATGCAGCGCTGTTATATCCGGTTGTACGCGAGGTTCAGCAATATGTATGTCAAATGGCAGCCTTTCGCTGTCCTTCCACAACCATAGGAAAAGAACTGCTGCGACGGCCAGCGCGTAAAGTAACTTTTTCACAACATCCGGGGCTCCTCTATCAGTCTATGATGTCCTTATATCATACTACGAATTGCTAGATTCGCAAAAAAAAGGACCGGCAGCCTCCCTCCGCCGGTCTGTCCGTGCCCTCATACTCCCGCGTTCATTTGCCTTGTGTCGGTGCGGTCCTTGCTGCCTGCCATAAATAGTGCCGTGCCGATCAGTGCGCATAAACACGCCCCGAACAATAACGCCTCCAAAGGAACGGTCTCTGACAAGCCCGTGCTGATCAGCGGACCGATGGTGCCCCGGATACCGAACAGCATCAGATGAAGCCCGAAGACGACCGCTTCCCTGCCCGGCGCAATCCGGAACACAAAGGCCAATATGCCGATATCCCAGATCGCATCGCCGACTCCCTGAACTGCGCTTCCGATGATGACGGCCGGGTAATTAAAGAACACCCCATAGAGCAGAGGAATGAGTGTGTAAGCCGCCAATCCGTAAACCAGGGTATGTTTCGGCGAGAAACGGTCAATGACCCAGCCTACTACAAAATAGGACACCAGCAGGGAACTGAAATAAGCCATCCTTGCCCATCCGATCTCCACATTGCTTAACCCGAGCCGTTCTACCTGAATAATTTGGTATAACGGGTTGGCTAAAATATTCGCAAATCCGGCGAAAGTCGTTGCAGTGAAGAAAACGGCCAAACCCGGGTGCTGCCGGATCACCTGCCACTGCTCCTTTAACGAAGACCTCTTGGTTACTGCAGGCTGAGCCGCGGGCCGCTCGTCTTCTTTCAATCTTGTAAAGATGAGAATCGATAACATTCCCGTAAGCCCTGCAGCCAGCAGCGGCCCGGACGGGCCGCCGAAGTCGGTCCAGATGCCCACCAGAAAGGATAACGGAATCATGAGCGCGCTCATGGCGATCCGGACATAACTCATCAGCCGCCCCCGCAGATCAGCCGGATAAATCCGTGTAATCAGAGCTGCATAGGCCGGAGCCTGTATCCCCATCAGCAGATGAAATAACAACGCCGTCGCTACATACACCCATGGTGCGCCGAAGAAAGCAGGCAATACCAGCAGCAGCCTCCCGATCAGATTCGGCACAATCACAAACGGTTTGGGCGTAGTCCGCTCGATCCAGCCTGCCCAAAGCGGTGAAAACAAGAGCCCGATCGCCGGCGCCGCCGCGAGCAGCCCTACCTGGATATTGGAAGCGCCTTGCTGAATCGCCATCGGAACATAAAACTGGTTAAACACGACATTAAATAAACTGAACGTAACAGCCGCAATGAAATCGGTTCTGAAATTAAACCACGACGTATAATTCATACGCAGCCCCATACGGGGAAAATGCCTCCACTTGCTGGACTCCATAGACTTGATGACTACCCTTCATTGGTAAAATAATTTGAATGTTCTACTGTATTCGCCGGGAATACAAAAATCTCCTGTTCCGGTTCCATATGAATTCGTGTGGTAATATCCGTAAAACTTGGGAACATTACAACCTAAATTCACTATGCCGTTACAGGAGATTGATTCCATGACCTACTTTATCGCCCTCGTTGGCCTGCTTGCCGTATTTCTTCTGGCCTACTCCGCCAGCAATAACCGGAAGGATATCCGGTACCGCCCTCTTGTCGTCATGCTTGCCCTCCAGCTGGTCCTTGCCTTTTTACTTCTGAACACGCGTGTTGGCGAAGCGGTCATCGGTTCGTTCGCAACCGCATTCTCTTATTTATTGGGGTATGCGGCAGAAGGCATTAATTTTGTTTTCGGCGGGCTTGCCAATGAAGGGCAGTCCCCTTTCTTTATCGGTGTACTTCTGCCTATTGTGTTCATCTCGGCCCTGATCGGGATTCTTCAATATACCCGCATCCTGCCGTTTATTATTCAATATATAGGGCTTGTGCTCAGTAAGGTCAACGGCATGGGCCGGCTGGAATCCTATAATGCGGTTGCTTCTGCGGTTCTGGGACAGTCCGAGGTTTTCATCTCGGTCAAGAAGCAGATCGGCTTCCTCCCGCGGCACCGGCTGTATACGCTGTGCGCGTCAGCCATGTCAACCGTATCCATGTCGATCGTTGGGGCTTATATGACGATGATCCAGCCGAAATACGTAGTTGCGGCCCTCGTACTGAACCTGTTCGGCGGCTTTATGATCGCTTCGGTCATTAATCCTTACCGGGTTAGCAGCGAAGAGGACCTTCTCGAGGTTCAAGCCGATGAAACCCAGTCCTTCTTCGAGATGTTGGGCGAATACATTCTCGACGGGTTTAAAGTTGCCGTTATCGTTGCCGCGATGCTGATCGGATTTGTTGCCCTGATCGCGATGATTAACGGATTGTTCAACTTGGCCTTCGGCATAACGTTCCAGGAACTGCTCGGTTATGTATTCGCGCCGTTCGCATTTCTTATGGGCATTCCTTGGAAGGAAGCGGTCGAAGCAGGAAGCATTATGGCTACGAAGCTGGTGTCTAACGAATTTGTAGCCATGCTCAACTTGGCCGATCATAAAGACCTGACATCCAAAACCGTAGGAATCATCTCCGTCTTTCTGGTCTCTTTCGCGAACTTCTCCTCGATCGGGATCATCGCCGGTGCTGTCAAAGGCCTCCATGAAAGCCAGGGAAACGTGGTTGCAAGGTTCGGCTTGAGGCTGCTGTACGGGGCAACGCTGGTCAGCGTGCTGTCAGCAACGGTAGCCGGGTTATTTTTGTAAAAGTGTTATGGATCAGGCATGAATGCTGCTGACGCTTCTCAAACCGGACTTCCAGGTAAGCCGGTCTTCTTCTACCTGAACAAACACGGGACGGGACAACGTTTCTATAATAAAGACGGGTTTATCGGACAGAAGCGTCCTCGGCAGCCGGAGGCTGGATTGATTCAAATAAGTTTCATGGTACCCGGTGGCGACCGGGGTGAACACCTGGAGCTTCATCCTTCCGTATACTCGGTAAATGGAGGCTTCTTCGGTCTGCACCGCCCGCTCCCACTCCATAAAGTCAACTTGGTTTACCATCAACAGATGCCTTCTCTCCTGCATATCGGTAAAGCCCACTTCCGCCTGGTTCCAGTGGTGTGCCGCAAGCAGTTCTTTTGCCCGGATCAGTGCCAGTTTCCTGTGGTCCGCTTTTACCAAAGTGCTGACTTCCGCTTCGTAGATGCCTTTTGCAGTAAAGTTCAGGTTCGTTGTTAGCATGCCATTACCCCTTTTTCATCCTGGTAGTTTCGTAATTCCTTAACTGATTATACGGACTCCGGTTTACGAAGTATGTCAGTTCTTGCGCCGATACCTTAACATTTTACGACAAACGGATTTTCGAGTAAGAAATTAAAGATTTGGGCATATTAGGAAAAAAGTGATTAAAGGAGATTCTGCATGTCAACAGACCCGATCGAAACATTCCCTCAATTTCCGCAATCCTATTGGCTCGATTCACAAGAAATCCCCGAATTTCCTGAATTGACATCCGACCTCGAAGTGGATGTCGCCATCGTGGGAGCCGGGATCACAGGACTGACAACAGCTTATCTTCTCACGCAAAAAGGCCTCAAAGTAGCCGTGCTGAATGCCGGCCGGATTCTTCATGGGACCACGGGGCATACGACAGCCAAAATCACCGCCCAGCACGGGCTTATCTATGATGAGTACCGCTCGCATTTCGGCAAGGAAAAAGCCCGGCATTATTATGAAGCTAATCAGGAAGCGCTTGATTTCATTAGAAATACAATCCAGGAACATAATATCGACTGCCAGTTCCTTGAACAGGATGCCTATGTGTATACGCAGGACGAAAATTACATAAGGAAATTGGAAGCGGAAGCGGATGCCTATTCCGAATTAGGCATTCAAGGGCGTTTTGAGCAGAGCACTCCGCTGCCTTTTAGTGTGAAAGGAGCTGTAGTTATGGAACGGCAGGCCCAGTTCAATCCGGTCCCGTTCCTGACTCACCTGGTGAAGCATATCGTTAAAAACGACGGCCACATCTTCGAAAATACAACGGTCAACGGTGTAGAGAAAAGCGGATCCCCTACGGTTACCACACAAAACGGACGCAAGGTCCATTGTAAGTATGCAGTATCTGCCTCACATTTTCCGTTCAATGATCGCAATGGCTTTTATTTTGCCAGGCTGCATACGGAGCGTTCCTATGCGTTAGCCGCCAAAACCTCCAAGCCCTATCCCGGAGGGATGTATATCAATGCGGAGTCACCGGCGAGGTCCCTGCGTTCCGTTCTCATCAACGGGGAGCCTATGGTGATCTTCAGCGGGGAAGGACATAAAACGGGCCAGGGAATTTGTACGTTCCGGCATTTTGAGGCATTGGAGAAGTTCGGATCGGAAACGTTCGGTATCGAAAACATTCCCTATCGCTGGTCGGCGCAAGACGTGTTCACTTTGGACAATCTGCCTTATATCGGACAGGAGCTGCAGGGACATCCGAACATATTGGTAGCAACGGGTTACCGCAAGTGGGGCATGACGACAAGCGTGGTTGCGGCTATTTTGAATACAAAGCTGATTACAGGCGAAGACAGTCCGTACCGCGAGCTGTTCGATCCCCACCGGTTTCATGCGGATCCGGACATCAAAACGTTCATTGCCCAAAATACCGATGTTGCGAAACATCTGGTTGCCGGAAAGCTGGAGTTTGCCCAGAAGCACACGGATGAAATAGACAATGACGAGGGAGCTGTTGTGCGGATCAAAGGCAAACGGGCCGGAGCGTACCGGGATCCGAACGGCGTACTTCACCTGGTTGATACGACCTGTACTCATATGGGCTGCGAAGTGGAATGGAACGGCGCAGAGCGGACCTGGGACTGTCCGTGCCACGGTTCTCGGTATAATTACGAGGGAGATGTCATCGAAGGCCCTGCCAAGAAGGCGCTCGGCAAAGTGGACGCTCCGTAAAGCGATTGGAAGCCCTCATCCGGCAGAAGAAGACCGGATGAGGGCTTCTTTATGTTAATATTAATAACATCAATTTTGAGTATCGACAAAAATTCATCCCCATGTTATATTCTGTGTTAGGTAAGTTAACATTAAAGTGAAATTAACCGAGAAAGTCATGTTACGGGGGTGATTGCCTTGCTTCATTCACTGCTCCTCATCGACGATTTCCGCCACCTTAGAGGGCCGCATTTGCCTTCTCCCGCTGAAAAGCTGCTCCCTTTAGGCTTGAGGGTAGAAACAGCCGATCCTGCGCAGCTGGAACATCGGCTGGCTGCAGCTGATGCTTTACTTCTGTCCGTTCCGCCGGATCAGGTATCCCGCTGCCGGAGGCTGACGGCTCCGATCCGTCAGGTTCCCCTGATCTGGTGGTGCGACGACCTCACCTTTCCAGGTGACGGCTGCAAAATGGACCAGGACATCGATGGGATGTTAAGCCCGCATATGAACGCTTCGGATATACACTGTTCGCTGATGCTGGCTTTTCAACTGCACATCCAAAGAAGAGACTGGCAGATCGAACGAGAACAGCTTCTTGCCAAGATGGAAGAGAGAAAATGGATTGAACAGGCCAAACGGATCCTGAGCGAAATCAAGCAAATTTCCGAGGCGGAAGCCTATGATTTTCTTCGAAAGCAGGCTATGAATGAGAGAAAGAGGATGGTAGATGTATCTACATCCATTGTGAAGGTGTATGAGCTGCTTCAAGGTAACGAAAAGAGAGGGCGATCCAGATGATTACATTACTGAAAGAAGTCGGCCGGGGCAAGCGCGGTGCACGGGACCTTACCTTCGAAGAGGCGCTGTATGCCGCTGAGATGATTCTGTCAGGGAAGTCTACGCCTGCGCAGACGGGTGCTTTCCTGGTTGCCGAACGGATCAAGATGGAATCCATTGAGGAAATCTCTGCTTTTGTAATAGCTTGCAAGGAACGCAGCCTGGCCTTTCCGGCACACGGCGGCATCGATTGTGCGGGTCCTTATGACGGACGAACTCGCTCCTTTCTGGCTACCCTTCCCACAGCTTTCGTCCTCGCTTCCTGCGGTCTCCCTGCCACGCTCCACGCCAGCCCGTCTCTGCCTCCGAAGTGGGGAATCACCCTGATTGACGTTTGGGACGCTCTCGGCATACCGGCCGGCGCCCTGTCTTATGAGAGTCTGACTACAGCCGCTGCAGCCAGCCAATTCCTGTTCGTTCCATCGGAGCGCTGGTGTCAGCCGCTTGCCGGCCTTAGAGGATTGAGAGAGGAACTGGGACTGCGCACCGTATTTAATTCCGCTGAAAAGCTGCTTCGCTTTTCGGATGCGCCCTATATGGCAGCAGGTGTGTTCCACGGTACCGTGTTTGAGAAAATGGCATCCCTCATTCAGCGGTTAGGAGTGAAACGGGGACTCATTGTCCAAGGGATGGAAGGTTCGGAAGATCTCAGTGTGGAGAAGCGCACCCGCACTTATCTGGTTCAAGGAAGCCAAGCCGAGTTGTATGTTGTGGACCCGGAACATTACGAACTGCAGACTGAGTTTCCGGAAATGGAATGGACTGCGGACCGGCAGGCGGACATGATGATGGCCGTCCTGGAAGGGACGGCACCGCTGCCATATTGGAATCAGGTGATCCTGAACAGTGCGGTCAGGCTTTGGATTGCGGAAAAGGTATCTTCTGTGGAAGAGGGAATCTACCTGTCCAAATATCAGCTGGAACATGGGCTCCCCCTAAAACAATTTCAAATGTGGAAAAAAACGGTTATGGCATCTGTCCCTTCTGAAGCCCGATGACGGCGCCGGCATGGCAGGCCGGCCCGGCGTCCCAGCCGGCGCTGCGTTTGCCCTGCTTCCGCGGAACTCCCGCTGCCGGCCCTGCTCTTCCTCCCATTTCGATCCCGGCTAACAAATCCCCTTATCAAACCGGCCAAAACATGATAGACTACATAAGCCAAATTTTAATTGACAGACACCGGACGAGGCAGCATAACAGTTACTTCTAGAGGCTTATCAGGTGGGGTTAGAAGGAGAAAGGGGAACAATGGCTTTGATAGTTGTAGGTGGAATGATTGGGCTGGGCAAAACTTCCGTAGCCAATTTACTGGGGAGGGAGCTCGGGTCGGATGTATTTTATGAAGAAGTGGATGAGAACCCGATCCTGCCTTTATTTTATACAGCTTCGGCGGAAGAAATAGAGAAGAAGAGATATCCTTTTTTGCTGCAACTGTTTTTTCTGGATAAAAGGTTTCGCGCCATCAAGCAGGCACTGGTCAGCCCTCGCAATATTTTGGACCGGAGCATTTATGAGGACTGGTATTTCGCTAAAGTCAATAAGGAACTTGGACGCATTACAGATCTGGAGTTCTCGGTATATGAAAGCCTTGCCGACAACATGATGGAAGAGCTCCAGGAGCTGCCTAAGAAATCACCGGACCTAATGGTGTACCTGAAAGCATCGTTTGACACGGTCCTGTACCGGATCGGGCTGCGGGGACGCGAATTCGAGCAGGATGAGGATCTCATCGATTACTATTATAAACTTTGGTCCGGTTACGACGAGTGGGTGATGAATCACTATCACGCTTCGGACGTGCTGATCGTGGATATGGACCAAACCGATATCATCAACAACCCGGAAGATGCAAGCCGACTGGTCGAGACGATCAAAGTGAAGCTGCATGAGCTGGGTTTGGAATAAAATCGGGGCAGCCCATCAAGGTATGATTCACCTTGATGGACTGCCCCTTTCCATTTTTTACTGTTTGCGCTCTCCGGCACTCTACCGTATCCCCCGCCACCATGCTGTCGCAGGATAAACGCCTGTGCCGACCGGAATAGTTTCCCCTATTTCCGGAGTCGCCGCCGGCACGCCTGCCTCTCCGGCCGCCTTCGTCACCCGCTCGGCCGGGTCCACCCAATCATGCAGCGCCAGCGTGAAGGCGCCCCAATGGATCGGAACCAGTATGCCGCCCTGTACCTCCCTATGTGCCCGCACGGTTTCCTCCGGCAACATATGGATGTCGGCCCAGCGCGGGTCGTACTGCCCGCATTCCATCATGGCCGCGTCAAACGGGCCGTATTTGCGGCCGATCTCAGCAAAATGGCTGCCATACCCGCTGTCGCCGCTGCAAAACAGCTTAACGGCACTCCCCTGGATTACCCACGAGCACCATAACGAACGGCCCCGGTCAAACAGCCCCCGTCCCGAGAAATGCCTTGCCGGCGTACATACCAGCCGCAGCCCCTGAAACTCCAGCTCCTCCCACCAGTCGTGCTCGGTGATGAGTTCCGGGCGAACTCCCCAGCGTTCCAGATGGGCCGCCACTCCCAAAGGAACGATAAACCGCCCCACCCGGTCTTTCAGCTTTCGGACGGTGCTGTAGTCCAGATGATCGTAATGGTCATGCGTAAAGAGCACCGCATCGACCTGCGGCAGCTCCTCCACCTCGGCCGGGAGCTCCTTACTGTACCTTTTGCTCCCGATCCATGCAAAGGGTGACGCCGCCGGGCCGAACATCGGATCCACCAGCAGCGTCACGCCTTCTACGCGAAGCAGCAGAGCCGAATGACCGAACCAGGTGATGGACGAGGCATGTTTACGCCAGACATCCGGATCCAGCCTCCTTACCGGAAGGGGCACAGCCGGCTTTACGTTCGGATTTCCCTTCATATAATCGCGGAGGAGCGATTTCGTATTGCCCCAGTTTGCCTGAAAAGGGACGGATGGCGAAGCATTCCGGAACTGCTTCCCTTGAAACTGGGCCGACTGCCTGTACCGTTTCTTTTGCCCTGCGGATGATCTGCCGCCAAACGGCGGGTAGTAAAGTAGAAATAAAATCGCTGCCAGAACCAATCCGACAGCAGCTGTCCAACCCACGTAGCCAACCACTGTGTTAACTCCTTTTCGCTTCGGACGGCGCCGGAAATTCTCTTGGTTTACCCGAACGGGCGAACACGTACGTGTTCATCATAAATTCCCTGATTTTACATGTCAAATGTCCCGAAACGGGTCTATTCCTGCGTCCCCTGCCCCACAATGAAATCGCCTTGTCCTGATTGCCCCGCCGTTCGGCAGTGTCGAAAGTAACATTTTTCCTGAGAGGAATAACTTTTTGGAATAAATTGCGTCTATACCTATGTTACTTTACTGAGTCTACAGAGGTGAGCATGCTTGAAAAAGTGGATGAAATGCCTGCATCTGGGGCTTGCGGCGGTGTTGTCCGGACTGCTGCTGCCATCGGTTCCTGATCTCGAGGCGGCATCGGCCTATAAGGCTACAGTATACGCGGACACATTGAACGTACGAAGCGAGCCTTCTTCTGAAGCCCGGATCGTGGGCAGCTTAAAGAGCGGTACGGAAGTTACCGTATCAAAAGAACAGTATGGCTGGCTGTACATCCGGCGCGGGACCTTGGAAGGCTGGACGGCAGGGTATTATTTGCAAAAAACAGGCGGCAGCGCAACAAAAAATACGGATTCCGTCAAAACCGCAGCAGTGCAGTCTACCGCGATGATCGACGCCAACGGCCTGCGGATTCGGAAAGGGCCCGGAAAAGGCAATGAAGTGCTTGGATCCCTCAACCGGGGAGACAACGTTACTGTGCTGGATCGAAGCGGGGATTGGCTGCGTATCGAAACGGAAGACGGAACTGCAGGGTGGGTTGCATCGCAGTATGTACAAGCTGCCGGCAGCGGCGGCAATATACAGACCGCCAGCAGCTCGGAAGCTTCCTCCAGCGGTTCGCCCCGCAGCCGGAATGGAAGCATCCGCGGCAAAGTCATTGTTGTGGACGCAGGACACGGGGGTACGGATCCAGGGATGATTGGAACGACGTACGGCACCGTAGAGAAAGATTTGAATCTCGATACAGCCAAGTATGTAAAGGACGAGCTTACGGCGATGGGTGCCAAGGTCATCATGACGCGAACCAAAGACAGCGAAAAGCCTGGCCTGCAGGCCAGGGTCCAGGTCAGCACCGAGATGCAGGCGGACGCGTTCGTCAGCATTCATTATAATTCTTCGCCCAAGCAGGCTAGCGGAATTCTGACCTTTTACTACACTGAGACTGATGATCTGAAGTTAGCGAGAGCCGTGGAGCAACGTCTGGGTGAGGGCATCGGCCTCAAAAGCAACGGGGTCTCCTTTGGCGACTACCACATTCTCCGGGAGAACCCCACGCCGGCGACACTGGTGGAACTTGGATTTCTTTCGAACCCGAAAGATGAAGATGCCGTACGCACCTCTTCTTATCAGCGCAAAGCGGCTAAGGCCATTGCCAAAGGTCTCCGGGATTATTTCGAATCCTAAGCCAATTGCCATGAATTATCATTGTCTTCATTTCTTAATCCATCCATAATCTATCGCGGAGGTGTAACATGAAAAGAAAATTTTTTACAGCAGCGCTGGCCTTCATGATGGCATTTGCGGTTGTGCCGGGATCCCTGTCCGCCGCAGCTAAGCCGATACAGGTCACCGTTCAGGATGAGCCGGTCGCTTATGATCAGCCCCCTGTAGTACAACAAGGACGTGTGCTGGTGCCTTTCCGCCAGACCGTGGAAAGCATGGGCATCGAAGTTGTGTGGGATGCCAAAAAGCAGCAAATTACGGCCACGTACGGAGCAAAGAAAGTCGTGTTAACTATCAACAGCCTGTATGCCGCGGTAAATGGAGCCAAACGGAAGCTGGACGTGCCGCCGCAGGTGATCAAAAGCCGCACATTGATTCCGCTGCGCTTTTTGTCCGAAGCTTTCGGAGCAAAAGTAATTTGGGACGCAAAGACGCACAAGGTGAAGATTACGATTTATGAAGCACTACATACGCATTATTCGAAGGTGGATACGGGCGGGAATATATTGGAAACCTATCCTTCCGAAGCGGCATTCCAGGCGAAACTGGATAACCTGGGGGAAGATGAAGAGTTTATGCAGACCGTGCTGTGGAATAATCTGATGGATCCGAATTCGCATGGCGTCACATCCACCAGCTATTCCATCCGGAAGGTTGACGGCACATATCGGTTCCTGACATTGAATACCGATACGGATCTGGAGAAAGAAAACAATGAAAGCTTCGCCTACGGCAGCGGTATTCTGGATGTTTACGACCTGGAGACCGGAGAACCTCTGGATGAATTTGAAGGTCCGTTGGAAAAGGTCGCCTTCAGTGAAAACTTGAAGTTCACCACTTGGATGGTGCTTCGCGACGCGGGCCTTCTGCCGGCTGAAGAGGAAAAAACAGCTTAATACATCATAACCTTTACACCAAAAAAAGCTGCCGGCATCCTGCCGGCAGCTTTCGTGGTTTTCTATACTTGCTTGCCTTCCCCCGACTTAAGCGTTCGCCTTAATCTGCTTGCTTCTCAGCTGGCCGCAGGCGGCATCGATGTCCGAGCCGTGCTCCATCCGCACGCTGCAGCTGACGCCCTGCTTCTTCAGCGTATCGAAGAACGCACGCACGGATTCCTGCTCCGTCCGCTGGTACTGGCTGTGCTCATCCACCGGATTATATGGGATGAGATTCACGTTCACCATCGGCCGGCGGTCACCGATCAGCTCCGCCAGTTCGAGCGCATGCTCCTTGCGGTCGTTGACATCTTTCAGCAAGATGTACTCCAGCGTCAACCGCCGGTTCGTCCGTTCGAGGTAATAATCGATCGCATCCATCAGCTGGGCAATAAGAATGGCTTTATTGATTTTCATAATGCGCGTGCGCAGCTCATCATTAGGCGCATGCAGCGAAATCGCCAGGTTCGTCTGCAGATCGTCGTCCGCGAACTCCTTGATCTTGGATGCCAGGCCGCTTGTGGAGACCGTAATATGGCGGGCCCCGATCGCCAACCCTTTGTGATCTTTGACCACCCGGATGAAGTTCGCCATATGCTCGTAATTATCGAACGGCTCGCCGATTCCCATTACGACGATGTGGCTGACCCGTTCCCCCTTGCCTGCAGCATCCAGATGAAGCTGTACGTTCATGATTTGCTCCACGATCTCCCCTGCAGTCAAATCGCGGCTCTTCGCCAGCAGCCCGCTCGCGCAGAAGCTGCAGCCGATGTTGCAGCCCACCTGCGTGGTCACACAGACCGACAGGCCGAATTTGTGGCGCATCATCACCGTTTCAATCAGGTTCCCGTCCTGCAGGCGAAACAGAAACTTCACGGTGCCGTCCACCGACTCCTGCTTCGTGTGCTCCTCCAGTGTCTGTATGGAGAAATGCTCCGCCAGAAGATGCAGCGTATCCTGATTCACGCCCGTCATTTCTGAAAAATCCGTAACTCTTGTTCTATATAACCACTCCCACACCTGTACGGCGCGGGACTTCTTATGTCCTTGTTCCATCAGCCATGCCGCCAGCTGATCCTGGGTCAATCCATAGACGGAAGGTTTGTAAGTCATGCTCGCTTATCCTCTTTCCCTTGTAAACATCGTTTCTTCCTCCCATTGTCCCAAAAATAAGCTGTGAACACAAGTGGAGCGGCCTGCATCTATTGCAAGTCATCCACATATACGTGGGCTTGGCCTTTGTCCGGGCGCTTAGGTTCCACGGTCACTCTCTTGAATTTTTCCTTATAGGACCCGGGCGTCATCCCGACTTTGGCTTTAAACAGCTTGGCAAAATGGTACTGGTCCGCAAACCCGCAATAGCCGGCGATCGTCTCCAGGGTAAGCTCGCTGCCCGCAAGCAGTTCCTGCGCATGTTCGATTCTTAGATTCAGCAAATATTGATGGGGCGGAACGCCGAAGTCCCGCTTGAAGACGGCGCGAAACCGGGAAGGAGAAAGTCCGGCACGCCGGGCCATGGTCTCAATGGATACCTGCTCGTTTAACCGCAGGGAGAGATAGGAAGGAACCCACTGAAGCCCTCCCCCGGAGGGCTGGGTTTCTCTCTCGCTTGGCTGGTGCTGCTCCATAATGGTGAGCATGAGCTCCATAGCGATCTGTTGAGCGCGGAGCTGAGCCAGTTCCCCCGGTTCCAGCCAGCAGCCCACCATCCGCAGAAACCGTTCCCGGAACCGCTCCGGCTGTAAAGGCCGAAAGGCAGCCGGCAGCTCTATCCCAAGCTGCTCCTTCACGGTGGGCTGCAGTAAATGCCGATATTCCGACAGATCGATCTGACCGGGACGCGTGGGAAAGCTTTCCTGTCTTCGTTCGTTGTAGAACAGGTCGAAATGAATGAAAGGCGTGACCGTATCCGTCAGCCCTTCCAAATAAACAATTTGCCCCGGCTGAACAAGGAAGTAATCGCCGGACGACAGGTGATAGGGTGTGCCGTCGATTTTAAACAGGCACTTCCCGCTTTGAACATAGATGAGCAAATAATCCAGCAGCCTTTTCTCCGGACCGATCCAGGGAGTGCGTACCGCAAAATCCCCTTCCCTTAGGTACGGAAGCATCGGTTGAAAATACCCGGGATTCGGTTCCGTCATCCGCACGTCTCCCACTCTTTCTTATTGAAATTTATACGCAGTCATTTTTGATAAAAATGCAATCAATTTCAACATATATACCTTGTATTATATATATTATCTTAAACTTACATCATCACTTTTGACAAACGAAAGGAGAAATATAATCATGAGTCAGGATCAGGCAACAAGCTTCGGACCAGTGCTGGAGGGGGATTATGTATTGACGGCCGAACAGGTCGCCTCTTATCAGAAAAACGGCCATATTCTTCTCCGTCAGGCAGCGAATGAGGAGGAAATCAGTCTCTTTCAACCGGCCATCGAAGAGACGGTCCGCGAAGCTGCTATGGGACTAAAGCCGCTGGAAGAACGGGATACGTACGGCAAGGCTTTTATACAGATATGCAACCTTTGGAAAATGAATCCTGTCGTTGCCCGCTTTGTGCTTGCGCGCCGTTTCGCTAAAATCGCCGCGGAATTGATGGGCGTGGACGGTGTGCGCATCTATCATGATCAAGCCCTGTTCAAAGAACCGGGCGGAGGGCACACCCCATGGCATCAGGATCAGATTTACTGGCCGCTGGATACGGACAAAACGATCACGATGTGGATGCCGCTAGTTCCTGTACCGGAAGAGATCGGATCGATGACGTTTGTCGATGAATCCCATTTGAACGGATTCATCAGCCGTGAGCTGATCTCCGATGAATCTCACCGGACGCTCAAGGAGTATATCGAGAAAAAAGGACTGCAGCAGGTGCAATACGGCGCTCTTGCCGCAGGGGACGCTACGTTCCACGCCGGCTGGACGCTGCACAGCGCTCCGGGCAACCCGACGCCGAATACGCGTCAAGTGATGACGGTCATTTACTACGCAGACGGAACTAAAGCGCTGGAGCCGGACAGCAACGCGCGCCGCAACGACCTTTCCGCTTGGCTTCCGGGCGTGCAGCCTGGCGAGCCTGCCGCCACCGAATTGAATCCTCTCTTGTATAAGCACGGCTAACCGACCGGAAGTTCGTAACAAACAGCATCAGACTATACTTTCTTATATGCTAAAAAAAGCCGGATCCTTAAGGATTCGGCTTTCTTTTTAGGAATAGAACCCGCCTCTTAAATCCGCCGCGCCTCCATCCTTCTGGCAACGACCGACAGCGTGTAATTCACACTGAAATATAGGACGGCTACAAGCAGCAGCACCGGGAACACAAACCGGGAGTCCGGTCCCATGACGATGTTCGCGTTATGCATGAGTTCGGCCAGCGAGATGATCACCGCAAGCGAGGTATCCTTCAGCAGGGAGATGAACTGCGAGACGATCGGCGGAACCATGCGCCGGAGTCCGATCGGCAGCACAATATGCCGCAGCGTCTGTACATAAGACATCCCGGAGGAGCGTGACGCCTCGACGAGGCCTTGTTCTACCGAGTTCAACCCGCTGCGTACGATTTCAGAGATCATCGCGGCCTCGAACACCGTTAAAGCAACGATCGCCGCCCAGAAGGGGCTGAAACTGATCCCCAGCTCCGGCAGGCCAAAGCGTGTGAAGAAAATTAGCAGCAGCAAAGGCAGATTGCGTATGGTCTCCACGGCCGCGCCAATCAGCGGAGACAAAACAGGAATACCGGCATACCTTAACACACCCAATACACAGCCAAGAAGAAAACTAAAGATGATTGCCAGCAAAGCCAGCCATAGCGTTAAACCGAACCCCTGCATAAGAAACTTCAGATTATCCGGCGAATAAGCACCGATAAAATCCATGCCGCCCCTCCCCCCTAACCGCTGCGCGCGAGCCTGCGCTCCAGGCTGCGGGAAGCCCAGCTCAGCGGGATCGTGAGCACTAAGTAGAATAAAGCGACAAACGCATAACTGCTGACCGTATCGTAGGTGTCGGAGTTGACGATATCACCGAAATACATCAGATCCAGACCCGCTACGACGCCAAGAATCGATGAATTTTTTACCAGGTTCAAAAACTGGTTGCTGATCGGCGGAATAACGATTTTGATCGCCTGCGGCAGGACGACATGCCGCATCGTCTGACCATAACTTAACCCCGAGGCACGAGCGGCTTCCGTCTGGCCGGAAGGCACAGCCTGAATGCCGGCCCGGATAGCTTCGGCAATATAAGCTGACGTATAGATCATTAATCCCAGCGTACCGGATATAAATCCGTTTAATACCAGTCCCGCAGCGGGCAGTCCCAGAAAGAACAGATACACTACCAGCAGCAGCGGAATGTTACGGAAAAACTCCACATAAGCCGCCCCGAAAGCATTGAGTCCTTTCCATGGGGAAATGCGGCAAACCGCAATCAGCGTCCCAAGTACGAAACTGCCCGCTAGTGCCAGCAGACTGGAGAGGACGGTGTTGCGGAATCCTTCCAGATAACTGTCCCAATTGTCAATTAGTATACTTGTATCAATCAATCCGCAACCCCCCGTTCGCACCGCTTGCGGCTTTACTCCGCAGCAGGCTTCTCCCCGATCCATTTCTCATAGATGGTATCGTACTCACCGCTCGACTTTAGTTCCTTCAGAAACCCGTTCACGTACTCCACTAAAGCCTGCTCTCCCTTTTTCATGGCAATTCCGTAAGGTTCATCCGTAAAAATATCACCAGCCAACACATAATTCGGATCCTGCTTAGTCATGCCGAACAAGATCGCGTTATCTGTAGTCAGCACCTCGCCTTGGCCGGCTTTGAGCGCTGTGAACGCCTCCTGGTAATTTTGATACTGCTGCACTCTCAGCCCGGGCACTTTGTCTTCAATATTCTTAATCGAAGTTGCGCCTTTCACGCCCAGCACTTTCGTATCCTTGGTTACATCTTCTAAGCCTTTAATCGGACTTCCTTTCTTAACCAGCAGGGATTGGCCCGCTTTAAAATATACATCGGAGAAATCCACTTCCTTTTTGCGTTTCTCGGAAATGGTCATCGTTGCGATAATGAGGTCAATTTCGCCGTTATTCAGCATCGGGATGCGCGTCTGTGACGTCACTTCCTTCAGCTCCAGCTTGCTCTCGTCGCCGAACAGCTTTTTGGCCAGCGCCTTGGCGATGTCGATATCAAACCCCTCTACATCACCGGTACCGGGATCTTTCAGCCCGAACAGCTTCGTGTCGAACTTTACGCCCGCCACCAGCTTGCCGCGTTTCTTTATGTCCGCCAGCACACCTTCATCCGCAGCGCTGCCGGAACTGCTGTTTACATTGCCTTTGCCGTTCCCATTCCCCGCGCTGCCCGTGTCTCCATTACTGTTTCCGCATGCGGTCAAAATCAGAAGCAGTGCCGCCAGTAAGATGCTCGCCCCTCTAAGTTTCCATTTTCTCATGTAACCCTCTCCTTTTCTGTGCAAAATGAGAAGCTGACCTTAATGGCGGATCAGCCGGCTTAAAAACACCCGGGCCCGCTCCGCCTCCGGCTGCGCAAAAAAACGCTCAGGTTCAGCCTGCTCCACGATCCGTCCTTCGTCCATAAAGATCACCCTGTCGGCAACCTCCTTGGCGAAGCCCATTTCGTGGGTAACTACCACCATGGTCATCCCTTCCAGCGCCAACGTCTTCATGACATCCAGCACCTCCCCGATCATCTCGGGATCCAGCGCCGAGGTCGGCTCGTCGAACAGCATTATTTTCGGCTTCATCGCCAGTCCCCGCGCAATCGCCACCCGCTGCTGCTGGCCTCCGGACAGCTCGGAAGGGTAACGGTCCGCTTTTTCCCCGATGCCGACCTTTTCCAGATACATCATGGCTGTTTCCCTTGCTTCCTTCGGCGGAACTCCAAGTGCTTTGACGGGAGCAAGTGTGATGTTGTCGATCACTTTCATGTGCGGATACAGGTTGAAATGCTGAAACACCATGCCAATGTCCCGGCGCACCCGGTTTATATCCGTGGTTTTAGCGGTAAGGCTGCTGCCGTTGACAATGAGTTCCCCCTCCGAGATGGTTTCCAGCCTGTTTATGCAGCGGAGCAATGTGCTTTTGCCGGACCCGGACGGACCGACGACGACCACGACCTCCCCGGAGCCCACCTCCATATTGATTTCTTTTAGCACGTGAAATGTGCCATAATACTTATGTACGTTGCGGAAAGTGATCAATTGCCGCCCTCCTTTGGTCAACCTGCAGACTTTTAAACTAATACCCAATAATAGCCACTGTTTAACATATTCCGTATCTTTTTGTATAAAATGATTCCTCAGCATGAAATGTATGGGTACATTGGACCCGATTTCATGGTAAACTAATCGGAAAAGGGGGAGGACTGATCTATGACCGAATCAACCGTAAACCAAGCCAAACCGCACCATACGCACAAGAAACTGTCTAAAGAGAAATTCCTCAAAAGAGCCATTCTCATGTTCTTGGGATCGGCATTCGTCGCCGTTGGGCTTGAAATTTTTCTTGTACCGAACAATATTATCGACGGAGGCATTGTCGGGATCTCCATCATGGCTTCCGCTTTAGCCGAACTTCCCATAGGACTTTTCCTTATCTTGCTGAATCTTCCGTTTTTGGTCCTCGGCTATAAACAAATCGGCAAAACGTTCGCTCTTTCCACGTTATTTTCCGTTTTGATCATGTCTATAGGCACGACTCTGCTTCACCCTGTGGCTCCACTGACTATTGATCCTCTGCTTGCGGCTGTATTTGGCGGAGTAATCCTGGGGATCGGGGTCGGGATGGTAATCCGCTCCGGCGGATCTTTGGACGGTACCGAGATCGTAGCCATTCTGATCAACAAGAAGACCCCATTTTCGGTAGGCGAGATCGTGATGTTTTTTAATCTGTTTATTTTGGCCAGCGCCGGATTTGTGTTCGGATGGGACCGTGCCATGTACTCGTTGATTGCCTATTATATTGCTTTCAAGATGATCGATATTACCATCGAAGGACTCGACCAGTCCAAATCCGTGTGGGTCATCAGTGATAATTTCCGCGATATCGGCGACGCCATATCGGACCGTCTCGGCCGGAGTGTGACCTACCTGAACGGGGAGGGAGGATTTGCCGGAGGAGATAAGAAGGTCATCTTCTGTGTCATCACAAGGCTTGAGGAAGCGAAAATGAAATCCATTGTCGATGAAATCGATCCGGGTGCTTTCCTCGCTATTGGCAACATCCATGATGTGAAGGGCGGCCGGTTTAAGAAGAAGGACATCCACTAAAGATGCGTTTCAAGGTTGATATTTATTTTTATTAAAAATTGGAAAGACCGAAAAAACCGCTTGATTCTGCGGGTTTCTCGGTCTTTTTTTTTGGTGGAACGAAACGACTGTTCCGCCCATGGGCGGAGCCAGCCGTTTCACCTTGTTCAACCTTATGAATGGTGCTAGGTAGCTGCAGTTAGCTTTGCTGGCGAAAATGCCGGGCGTGTATAGTTCTGTTTATAGGGAGTAATTTCTTATAAGTCAGCAGCTGCACGGCTACATTGGCCTGAATCTCTGTAATGTTCAGCAAGGAAGCGATTTGGGGAAGATCGATGATTTCCGAATGCTGCCCCTGAATCACAGCCAGAACTTTACGTTCGATTTGCCCCAGACTGGTTGAAGGAAAGAGAAGGTTGCTCCTGTCGTTCATGATGTGACCCTCCAACAAGCAGATATAGTAACCTCTAGATGAATATATTAACCTGCAGGGGGCCGTTTGAAACGCATGTTAAGAAAGTCTGATGTTCAGTCTTGCAGCTACGCCGGCAGGATTCGATTGAGTCCGGTCCCCCCCGAAATTAAACGCGATGATCACAATATCGTTCACGCCTCTCCGCAGAAAACGCCTAATATTGAACGTCCGGCCTACGGTAAAATTAGACGGGGTATTCTGCGGGTTGTCGAACTGGACAATAAATCCGTTGATGAGAATGACAGCATAGTTATCAACGGACAGGAACAAGCTTCCGCTGAGGATCGATCTCCTTGCCGACAGAGTGAATCTTCTGGAGATAATACAGTTACTGCCGCTCAGATTCCGCGCACCCCATACATAACGCGCTCCTTCCACCGCAACCCATGCGGGATCGCGGTCAATGGCCTGCGCATTGGACCAAGTATTATCCGTGCCGATAACCACTCTTTGCTGGCTGATAGTTACCGGAGCTTTGCCGGTAAGATATTTGCTTGCGTGCGCCCGGTAAAGGGACATCACTTGTCCGGTAGACAGACCTGCACTCATGGGACGGCGGATTATTTTCTTCGGTATTGCTGCGCTGCGTCTTTTTAACATGCGAATCTCTCCCTTTTCTATCAATTTGTTGTTGCATGATATCATATGACAAAAAGAGAGAGTTGCTTGGATTAGAAACTATGAATCTATGAAACTTAGTACATTTGACATAAGAAAACCGCTGCCTCCGATGGCAGCGGTTTTCTTGTGTTCTACAGCCCTGTAATTTGGTCTAAGTTCAACCAGTTCGTATTCCCTTTGCTGCTGTCGTAACCAATCACGATGGAGTTGTATCCGGCGTTCAGATTTACGTTCAGCGTCACGGTCCCCCATGTACCCCATCCTCCGGTACTTGCGAAACTTTGATTAGCTGCAACCACCGTGCCGTTAACAGAAATGTATCGGCTTGCATTGCCTGCTCCCGCCGCATACCGGATCGTCAAGGTTTTTGTCGAGGCGGAATTCTGGTTCACATGGAACGTGACATTCGTTCCGCTGCTGTTCCAACCTGCAAGGTAACCGCGCCCGTTAAATCCGGACTGGCTGCTCTCCGTACCAATTCCGTTCTTGATGGCGTTCTCCGCTTCATAAACACCGTTCCCCGCAATATTGCCGGTGTAGTTGTCTGCCGGCGTAAACTGCAGGATGGAGGCACCGGCTGCAGCGGCAAGGCTCTGGATATAACCGGACCCTGTCGGAGCCGTCCAGTCGCTGCCGATCACGTTATCCGAAGTGCGGCGGTGATTGAAAGCTTGGGTCGCATTTTGCTGAAGGAAGTTAAGGTACGTGCTGTTATTGGTTTGCTTGCGTAAATTGTTGAGGTTTCTGGCGAAAAGCATCTTGAACCCGCCGCCGTCATTTTCCCCTTCATACATCAATGTGTTGGATAGAGTCAATTTGCTGATTCCATAGTTGGCCGCGTTATTGGCATCCGTCAGGTAGGAAGCGGTCCCCGTATCCTGATACAGTGCCAGAGCCGCCCCCATAAACGTTCCGTAATTGTAGGTGAAATCCCAATCAATGACGGTGCCGCTGCCCGATCCTTCTACATGGTCATTGATTTTGCTGCCGGAAACAAGCCTGGATTTCATCCAGTTGTAGATAGTGGTCGCTTTTGTTAAGTAATTGGCATCATTAGTGGCTTTTTTCAGTTTCATCGCCGTCATAACCATAGGAGCGTTGGTTGCGATATTTTTCTGAGGGGATGAGCCGTCCCGCTTCCACCAAATGCCTCCGCCATATGTGCTGTCATAGAAGTTATAAATCTGGTCGAATAGGAACGAAGCGCGATTACGATATTCCGCTGTGCCTGTAATCTCATATGCTCTCATGCAGGCCAGTGCCCACCAGCCGAGATCGTCGTTAAATGCGTTATCCATCATATTCGGATATTTATTGTTGAAGCCTGTATAGATGTCATCGATCATTGTCCGGTATGTAGAGCTCCCCGTGCGTTCGTAAGCATCCATCACGGTTTCCCACAATTGGGCTTCCCACCAGAAGTCTGTGTACAAACCGCCGTTCGGACCATGTGCATGCGTATGGATTTGATGATCGCTGTTCGTGTAAAAATATTTTGCCGAAGAATCATAAAAGGTGTTGATCAGTCCGTTCATGGCCGTATCCGCGTTGCTGCTCGTAAATGCATGCGCTTTCTGTTCCCCCGTAAAAGGTACCAGGACACTCGCCGCCAATACCATTGTCAAAAGCATTTTCCCGCTTCGCTTAACCGCTCTCATTATATGCACTCCTTTTATAAAGTGAATAGCAAACGCTTCTGCCTGACCTGGTGAGGTACCGTCAAACATAGATCGCAGAGTAGGGCAGATACACCTCCTAAGCAGCGCACAAATGATATATCATTATAAACTGAAGCGCTTACAAACATTATATTGTCCCATTTATTATATGTCAATATACTAACTTTAAAATTCGATGGAACGTAAAAACGACCGCAGAAACGATCGGTCGTTTGAATAAAAAAATTATTTGCGGTTGAACAGAAGCGGGAAATACTCTCCTGTAAACAGTTGGCCGTCTTTAGGTCTCGGGCCCAGCAGGCGAACATTGTCATGGCGCTGCACTCCCGCCCTGTAAGCGGTTCCTCCCGGCATTAAATGGGCCACTATCGACAGCCTGGGGTCATGAGTCTTATTTGCTCCGGAACCGTGGAACGTTAGGCCGTGATGGAAACTTGCCTGTCCCGCTTTGAGAATGCACGGTTCCTCGACCCACTCATGCCCGGCGGAATACTTCTCCTTTAATTGTTCCATATCCTGATTGAAGAAGGAGTCGCTGTCCGGAATCAGTCCCCATTTATGGGAACCTAAAATCGTCATCATACCGCCGTTCGTCAAATCCGTATCCTGCAATGCGATCCAGACCGTGATCATGTTCGGATTGTTGGAGCACTGCCAATATCCGTAATCCTGATGCCAGCCTACGTTGCCGTCCGCGGAGGCTTTGTCCCCGATGCCCGGCTTATAAATCACCTGGTCGTGCCACAGCCGGATTTCATCCGTACCCAGCAGGTCAGCGGCCAACTCCCCGATGAAAGGATCTGTCACCACACGGTGGACCTCATCATTCACCCACCAGCCGTTATCGATCTTTCTCAACGCATCCGGGTTGGAACTAAGCCTGAAGTGATTCATGGTATAACCGTCCCCGTCGTAGTCGCCGGACCAGAGCCGTTCGTGCGCTTCTCTCAGCTTGGCGATCTGCTCGTCGCTAATCAGTTTCGGGCTGATCCAGTACCCGTCACGGTCAAACTTCTGCCTATCCTGTTCTTTGATTTGATATGTGCGGTCAGCTTGCACTTTCATTTGCCATTCCTCCTGTGAAAGTAAACTGGATATTGCTTTGCTTCTGTCTTCAGTTTAGCTCCCGCCATAACATTTGACGTTCCGTTCCTTATGAAGTAGGATGAGAAACATATTGGGAATATAGAAACAAAGCGAGGAGGTGCTCCTGTGCGCTGGACCTATAACACAGAACTTGGCGAAGAAGCGGTGCCCAATGTGCCTGAGTTTGTCATGGCAGGTTCGGATGATATCCGTAAAGCCCTTAGACTGGATCTGCATGCACATCCGGGCTGCTATGAGTTCGTTCTAGTGGAACGAGGTCAGGCCCGTTGGGAGTTGGACGGCCGGCTGTATGACACACAGGCAGGAGATGTGTTCCATTCCCGGCCCGGGGAGCAGCACCGCGGAGGGTTTAATATCATTGAACCTTGCAAGTTTTGGTGGCTCATCATCCGGGAACCTTCTGACGGGCCTTGGCTTCAACTTCAGCATCAGGAGATCCGATTGTTTAGGGAAGCTATGGAAAGCTTACCGCGGGTGATTCGTACCGGCCCGTTACCGTCGGATACCTTTCGTAAACTGCAAAAATGTCTTGTCAAAGAAAGCCCTTACCGGAGCATAGCCCTCCGCCAAACGCTGCTGGACCTGCTGCTTCAATTGATTCAGCCCTTAACGGGTAACCAGTCCCTCGCAGAAGATTTAATGGCTCAGTTTGACCGCATCATTCAGAGTCTGAAGCAAAATCCGGCATGGAGACCTTCCGTACAGGAATTGGCCTCCTCAGCAGGAGTAAGCGAGTCGCATTTCTACCGGACTTTTCAAGAGTATACCGGGGAACCGCCGATCACGTTTATCGAACGGAGCCGGATTCAGTATGCAGGCAGCCAACTAAGCGGCGGCCGGGATTCCGTCACCCAAATTGCGTTCAGGTTAGGCTACCAAACCTCGCAGCATTTTGCGACAGCTTTCAAGCGATACACCGGGATGACGCCTACACAGTGGAGGAAGAGCCGCTTTTAGGCTTATCCTCCATCTATGATTTACGTATATAAGTAGCTGCTGCTATACTTCCCATCTTCTTCAAGTCCGTAAGAGTATACCACTCGCTGGCCGAGCCTTCAGGAAACAGGGGAATTCCTTCGCCTAACACATGGGGGACCGTATAGATTTGAAGCTCATCCAACAGCTTATGTTCGAGAAATGCCTGCAGTAAGAGTCCTCCACCCACCAACCACACATGGCCTTCGGAGGCCGCTTTCAGTCTTGGGATAAGGTCCTCCACCGGTTCGTCTGTAAACGTCACATCCGGGTCGTCCGGCATTTGCTTCCGCGTATAAACATAACAAGGTTTGCCTTTATAATGAAACTCACCCGGGAACCTCTTTACTGCATCATATGTGCCCCGTCCCATTACAACGGTTCCTACCGATTCGTAGAACTTCGCATATCCGTTATCCCCGTCTCCTTCAACTTCATCGAGCCAATCCACTGCACCGTCAAGCCTTGCTATAAAACCGTCCATGCTGACAGCAATATATAGAATCACTTTGTTCTCCTTCATCATGCTCGCTCCCTTCTGAACCTTATGATACACTATAACTATGACAAAAATTGACGTAGTTAGGTGATAAAATGGCTAACGAACGCCGAATCGCCATGATGAAAATCATCGATTCCCGCAAGAAATTTACTGCACGCGAGCTCGCCGAACGATTTCAGGTGTCCATACGCACGATTCAGCGGGACTTAGATTACCTGCAGTCCATCGGATTTCCGCTTTATACGGAAGTCGGACCCCAAGGGGGATACCGCGCTCTGCCCAACCGAATCCTCCCTCCGCTGCAGCTAAACCCGTCTGAGGCACTAGGGCTGTTTCTCATGCTGCAATTTCTGGAACAATTATCGGACTTCCCTTATTCAGGCATCCGCCATCATTTGGCTGACCAATATTATGCTTCCCTGCCTGGTGATATCCGCGAGCGGATCGATCAAATGAGAGCGCATGTTGCCTTCCGTCAGCCGTTTAAGGCTCCTCCCTCCCCCTTTACTACGCCCATACTTGAGGCTGCTATGCAGAAACAGGCGGTCTCCTTCACCTATCGGGGCGCAGGCGGGTTAACTGAGAACGAAGCTTACCCTTTCGGGCTGTATTACGAAAACGGCCGCTGGTACATGCCTGCCCGCAAGAGCGGCAGCATCCGGCTTTACCGGGCAGACCGGATTCAACGACTTGAACAGCTCCCGGACAAGGATGACGGCGTGCCTTCTTTACAACAATGGCTGAACTCCCGGGATAACCGCCCTGACTGTACGGTCGTGCTCCGATTTACTGATTTCGGCAGAAGGCTGGCAGAGTCTGACCCGCTCTACGGCCAGTTGGAACACCCGGTATGGACCGGCAATGTTCCGGAGGAGGAATTCCCCTTTCATGCCCGGCAGCTGCTGAGATTCGGACCGGAAGTGAAAGTAGAGCAGCCTGAGGCATTGCAATTGATGGTCAAGGAACTTTTAGCGCAAAGTCTGCAGCAGTATAGCAGGCGATAGAGTAAGAAATTGTTAAGACCTGGTTTTCAGCACATCGAATGTAGAGACATATAGAAAAGCCGTGCTGGCCCGATAAGTACCCGCACGGCAATTTCTTTTACACCGCCTTTTCCATTGCCTCATGTAACTTACGGAACGCTTCATAAAGCCGTTCTTTCGGAACAGCTGTGTACCTGTCTCCAATGGATACTTCAAAATAACAGCTTGACGGGGTTACCTCCCACAGCCTAGTGGTAAACCCGATGCCCGTCTCTTCGTTTATGCGCAGCAACAGGGGCTCCAACGTCTCTTTCGTCCCTTTTAGATGAACATGAAACATGTTGGACACCGGAATCTGAGGCACAGTCGAGACTCCATGGCATTGGTTAAACATCGCTGCCAGTTCTTTGGCTCCCTCGTAATAAGTTCCCATCCTGGCTACCCGTTCGTCGAAATAATATTCACTGCTCAAAATATAGGGATATAAGCTGATCAGATCGCCGCCGTGGCGCCTTTTCCACACTTTTGACTGTTTCGTAAATGTTTCATCCCCGGCCAGAATAGCTCCGGCGACACCACCCACGCCCTTGTACATCGAGACATAGACGCTATCAAAAAGAGAGCATACTTCCGCAGCGGTCTTGCCATAGTAAGGAAGGATCTCGTACAGCCTCGCCCCATCCATGTGGATGCGGATCTTCCGCTTGCGGCAATAAGTCGAGATCGCTTCCAGCTCCTCGTAGTCCGGCAGCTGGCCGCCGATTTCACGCTGCGGCAGCTCCAGCAGGAGGCAGGCTGTGTCTTCAGGCAGCGACTTCACGTCTTCCAGTGTAATCAGCCTATCCTTATCCGCTAAGAGAACCGGCTCAATCCCATGAAGCTCTTTCAGTCCGTCTTCCTCATGAATCTCAAGATGGCACAGCGGATGGTATGCTGCTTTCCGGCTCCCTTTCTCATCGCACCAGATTCGTAAAGCAATTTGCTGCGCCATGGTGCCGCTGGGGAAGAATACCGCCGAGGGTTTGCCTAAATAAGAAGCGAGCTTGCTCTCAAATTGGCTTATAACGCGGCCTGTTCCGTAAATATCGCTTTCCGTCTCCGGATCCCATGCGGCTAACGCTTTGGTCAAGACTTCAATAGTTCTGGGGCTGTGCCCGGTCAGGGGGTGCGCACTGTTGTTATATGCTTCAAGTAAAGTTTTTGAAGTGCCTGTCAATCCAATCTCATCCTTTCTTTACGTCCGTTGCTCTGAGTCTATTCTATCTTACGCGGCAAGCAAAAAACACCTGCCCGAATCGAGCAGGTGCTTCTTAGATGCTTACACCATGATTTTGCAAATATCGTTCGTAAATTCCACCGGATCCTGAACCGGCAGCCCTTCGATCAGCAGCGCCTGATTGAACAACAGGTTCGTATAAAGCGCCAGTTTCCCTTGATCTTTCCGGTCGAAAGCGTCCTTCAAGGATTGGAACACCGCATGCTGTGCATTGATTTCCAGTACCTTGTCCGCTTTTATTTCCTGTCCGTTCGGCATGGCTTTCAGGATTTTTTCCATTTCAATCGTGAGGTCGCCTTCCGAAGACAGGCACACCGGATGCGACTTCAGGCGTTTGGAAACCCGTACGGCCTTGACCTTATCGGCAAGGATCGACTTCATTTCCTCAAACAGCGCTTGATTGCCGCTCTCTTCGGCCTCGTCCTTCTTCTCGTCCGCTTCCGAATCGATGCCGAGGTCGCCGCTGGAGACGGATTTGAATTCTTTATCCTTGTATTTCATGATCATCTTGATGGCAAATTCGTCGATGTCATCCGTGAAATACAGAATCTCGTATCCTTTATCCAGTACCAGTTCTGTCTGAGGCAGCTTCTCGAGGCGCTCGATCGACTCTCCGGAAGCATAGTAAATATACTTCTGGTCTTCCGGCATTCTCGACACATACTCATCCAAGGTAACCAGTTTCTTTTCTTTCGAGGAAGAGAACAGAAGCAGATCCTGGAGCAGGTCTTTATTTGCGCCGTAGTCATTGTACACTCCGAATTTCAGCTGACGGCCGAATGACTTGTAGAACTGCTCGTACTTCTCCCGCTCGTCTTTCAGAAGGCTGAGCAGCTGGCTCTTGATTTTGGTACGGATATTTTTGGCGATCAGGCTCAACTGGCGGTCGTGCTGCAGCAGTTCCCGGGAAATGTTCAGGGATAAATCTTCAGAGTCGACCATCCCCTTCACAAAGCTGAAATAATCCGGCAGCAGATCTGCGCATTTGTTCATGATGAGTACACCGTTGGAGTAAAGCTCTAAACCTTTTTCATACTCTTTAGAATAATAGTCGAATGGCGTATGTTCCGGAATATAAAGAATAGCATTATATACGACCGCGCCGTCCGCACTGATGTGGATATGCTTAAGCGGCTTATCGAAACCGTAACGTTTCTCCATATAGAACTGATCATAGTCTTCCTGGGTCAACTCGCTTTTGTTTTTGCGCCAAATCGGAATCCGGCTGTTGATCGTCTGCTCTTCCTTAATCTCTTCAAATTCGCCTTCGCTGCCTTCTTTCGGCTTGGAAGTCGTCATCTCCATCTTGATCGGATAGCGGATGAAATCGGAATATTTCTTAATGATCGCTCTTAAGCGGTATTGCTCGAGATACTCGTCATACTGCTCGTCTTCCGTGTTCTCCTTGATCTTCAGGATAATCTCGGTACCGACCGATTCCTTCTCCGCCGGCTCGATCGTATACCCGTCCGCACCCTCGGACTTCCACCGGAAAGCATCGCTGCTTCCCAGCGCCCGGCTGATCACAGTGACCTCATCGGCCACCATGAATGCGGAATAGAAACCTACGCCGAATTGACCGATAATGTTATGGCCGTCTTTTAGTTCATTTTCATTTTTGAAGGCAAAAGAGCCGCTCTTCGCAATGACCCCCAGGTTGTTCTCCAGTTCCTCCTGTGTCATCCCGATACCAGTATCCGTCAGCGTCAGTGTGCGGCTGGCCTTATCCGCGGTGATTCGAATGTAGTAATCGTCCTGGTTAAACACCATTTGATCGTCAGTTAACGCTCTGTAGTAAATTTTGTCGATGGCATCGCTTGCATTGGAAATCAGTTCTCTTAGGAAAATTTCCTTCTGGGTATAAATAGAGTGGATCATCAGGTCCAGCAGCCGCTTGGACTCCGCCTGAAACGGTTTCTTTGCCATAGGTAGTGCTCCTTTCAACTCTTGTCTATCACAAATTTTAGCACTCTTGCAAATAGAGTGCTACCACTTCTTTGTATATAGCATAGAGCGAAATCGGCTGTCAACTAGGATAAGAAACTATAGCAGCTCCGATATCTGGATTTTCCGGCCAGCCTCTGCGCTCATAATCGCACCGAACACCATCGCCATGCTCAGCAGGTTGTCGCGGCAATCCGTCTCGGCTCGTCGGCCTTCGTTCAAGGCAGCAAACATTTCCTCTAGGCACCCTTCGTGCTGCGTGAAAGCGGGTGCTTGGGGTTCCGTCCCCACAGTTACGAAATCCCTGATGAATTTCCCCTCTTGGCTGCCGGGCGCCACAACTTCCGCATAGGGAGCCTTCCGGCCGTCCCAGACAGCAGTTCCCTTCTCTCCGTTAACCCTCCACTCGGCTTCCCAAGAAGTCTGCACTCCTTCAGCGCACCACGATCCGCGATAACAGAACACGGAACCGTCCGACATTTCAAAAATACAGATGGCCGATGCATTCCCCGCATACCAGGAACCCGGAGGGTTGAATTCATGGCAGTATACTGAAACCGGATCAGCCTGCAAAATTTTGCGGGCCTGGTCAAACGTATGGATGGCCATATCCAGCAGCAGAGGATTGTCCATGGCATCGCGAAAGCCACCGAAATGCGCTCCGATAAAGAAATCCGCACCCGCGTAGCCGACTTTCCCGATCGTTCCGGACTGTACAAGCCCGGCAAGTGCCGTCAATTCGGGAATATACCGGCGGTTCTGCATGACGGCATGCATCCTGCCCGTCTCTTCGCTTACCCGCACCACATGCTTGCACTGTTCCAGCGTTTCCGCGAGCGGTTTTTCCGAAAACACATCACAGCCGAGACTCATGGCCGTAGTGCCCACCTCATGATGGCTGGCCGGAATGGTGACATCGAACACCAGTGCAGCTCCGGACTTCTGAACCGCTTCCGCCAGGTCCGTATACACACCGCACTGCAACCCGTATTGTTCGGCCATTGCTTTGGCCGCTTCCAAGCGGATATCTACCAGTCCGACAATTTCGGTATCGCTCCGTCCCAGCGCATAGGCTACCCATCTGTTGGCCATACCGCCGCATCCGGCTACTACAATTCTATGTTTGCTCATCATACCCATCCTCCCGATTCATCCCTATTTCGCTTAAACCTTATCATTGCTTAGCATTCCAAAATTGAGGTATTATGAAGTTATAAACCCATTATACCGAGGTATTAAAGCGGTTTCTCTACCCAAAATTGCGCTTATTTATCCTTAAATTGCCCGACTCATCTTCAGGTGAACGGAGAGGGCTTGAGGCCATCCAGGAGGAATTATAGGTATGACTTATCCGATCGAACTGCGCGAACAAACACCCCCATGGGACAGCAGCTACCCGATCCGTTTCTACAGAAACAAGGGAGAGAGCCTCCGCAAAGACGAATGTATACTTGGTTTGCACTGGCATGAACATTTTGAATTGATTGATATGATCCGCGGACACGGTGTCTTTCACATCGACAGCCGCCCTTATGAAGCAGAGCCTGGAGATCTGCTTCTGGTTCCAAAAGGCGGCCTCCACGTCGGATATGCTATGGAAGACGGTCCGGTAGAATATATTGCTGCCGTATTCAATGCTTCACTCCTGCGGCTGCCCTACGCAGATCCGGTTCACGAGAGATATATGGCTCCTGTGCTGGATGGGAGGGTACGGCTGCCGGTGAAGTTTCCCGTATCGGACGAAGCCACGGACTCGTACCGCCGGCACATCCGGGAAGCAACTCATGAATTTGAAAAACAAAGCCCTGCCTATCAGCTGCTGGTCAAGCATCACCTGGAGCTGTTGTTCACCCTGCTGGCCAGAGAGTATCTGCCTTCAAAACTTCTGGATACCCCGGCTGTAAACCGGAATCACGAAACCTTCAAGCCGCTGCTTGAGCGGATTGCGGAATCCGGGCAAGGCAAAGAGCCGCTGTCCATGAAAGAAGCGGCGCGTATGGTGAATCTCAGTCCGTATCACTTTTGCAAAACGTTCAAGAAAGTAACCGGGCGGACCTACGTCGATTTTATAAACTGGAGCCGTGTCAATGAAGCGGATCTGCTGCTTCGTGACAGCGGCATGACCGTATCCGAGATCGCCGAGCGGATCGGATGCGGGAATGCGAACTATTTTACGAAAATGTACGTGAAATACAAAGGCGTCAGCCCATCGCAGGCCCGCAAATCCAAGCTGTAACTGCGGTAGAGTTGATATAGATATCACCCCGTAACTCCGGCCAGAAATTTCTCCAGAGCGTCCAGTTCGGTAATTTTGGTATTGCATTCCTTACTATCCGCACAAATATATTGGCCGACTGCTTTATAATAGTCCGGTATGGACGACCTTCGCACCTTGGATTCCGCGGTATATAGTACGGTTTCTCCCATACGGTTGCAAAATGCGCATATCCCCTTCCTGTTGTCCGCAGTGAAGCGGCCTTCGACCGATATCATGCGCGGCTCTGCTTCTTCCGTATTTATGCCGGGATACACGAGGAACATCCGGTTCGTCGCCACGTCAGTCCAGCCGAGATAAGTCAGCGCCTTCCCTTTTACAGCGTCAAGATCCGGAAGGCGAAGCTTTTTCACTTTAGGGAACATCGATTTGATCTGTTTTTCGCTTAGCTCGGGAAAAGGGATGCGGTATTGGCCCAATTCGCTTAAATAGGACTCGAGCTGCTCCGGCTCCTTCAAGTCCCCCATTCGTTCCACTAGCATCATTTGCCCCCTGTCCGCTCCCGAACAGACTTCCGCAGATTTGCTGATCGCGTTCGACCGGGCCGCCTCGATCACTTTGCGGTCGCTCGATGTACGCAGGGCGGACAACAGCACTTTTGCCTGTTTGGCAATCAGATTATATTGGTGATTATGTAAAAAAGGTTCCATCTGGAGCCCTCCCTTTCAAACTATGTTTTAAAATCTACGCTGTCGCCATGATATCATAACCATAGGCGCCGCCCTTCATCAATATAGAAGTTGATTATACTCATTTTGCCCATCATAAAAACGCCGGCCAAGGTAAACCGGCATATATTTTCTGATATTTCAAGAAAAAACCGTTCGCTGCATTATTATGCTGCGGACGGTTTTTAGTTTATGGAACATCAACGACGAAGGGTACGATATACACTTTCCCGTTATGCTGAAATTGTCCCCATATCTTGTAGATGCCGCTCTTAGGGAACGTGGTCGCGAACTTTGCTTCCGGCCCCGTTGTATTCTCATCGGCCGGATGAACGTGGAGGTACTGCTCCGTGTCCTGCGACAAAATCACTACATGACCGACCGCCCCCAAATACGGTTCTAAATCTTTGACAGGCTCGTTGGTTGCGGCATCAGTCAAATAGAACTTCAGCACCGTTTCCATACCCGCCGTCGGCTTCTCCATCGTTAACGTTATCTGTTTGCCGTTAATTTCTTTAGCAAGAACTTTATCGGGTTGCAATTTTGAGCCGGCAGCATGCTTGCCTTCCACAGTCACCCAGTGGGACAGGGTCATGGCAGACATGCCCGAAGGGATAAAATCCGCAATCAGCTTATACTCTCCTCCATTAGGAAAATTCAGCTGAACTGCAAATGTGCCGTCCCCTTTATACTCCGGATGCACATGGTTAAAATATGACAAATCCTTGCTGACTACGATGAGATGCATCTTTTTTTCATGATTGATATCATAGTCATCCATCGGCTTACCCTGACTGTCTTCTAACCGGACGGATATTTCCGTCTCTTCCCCGGAGCGTACAAAAGTATCTCCACCATCGGCGCCGCCCGGCGTCCATACGGCTTTCACCTGCTCAGCCGCCTGGTTCCCGGGACCCGCGTGCTCTTCGTGGCTGCTTTCATGTTCGTGATGTCCTTTTCCCGATTTGTCAGGTTTGCTGCAGGCAGTGAGCAGCAGCGTACACACAATAAACAATGTGATCCACTTCTTCATAAGCTCCTCCTTCTCAGCTTTACAGCTTGACGCGCTGGAGTCTCAGCGCATTCAGTACGACGGATACCGAACTTAACGCCATAGCAGCGCCGGCCAGCCAAGGAGCCAGAAGTCCCGCTGCCGCGATGGGAATGCCAAGCGCGTTATACGCCAGCGCCCAAAACAGATTCTGACGGATATTCGCCATGGTCTTACGGCTGATAACTACCGAGTCGGCAATCCCGTTCAAGTCCCCGCGCATCAGCGTCACATCCGCTGCTTCCATCGCCACATCGGTTCCAGTTCCTACCGCGATGCCGACATCCGCTGTAGCCAGGGCTGGTGCATCATTAATGCCGTCACCGACCATCGCGGTGATACGGCCGGCCTGCTGCAGCTTTCTCACTTCCGCTGCTTTGCCGTCAGGCAGCACTTCAGCAAGCACGCGCTCGATTCCAACCTGCATCGCTATGGCCTCGGCCGTCCGCCGGTTGTCACCGGTCATCATGATGACTTCCATATTCATTGATTTCAGGCGGTCGACCGCTGCTTTCGAAGTTTCCCTTACAGTGTCGGCAACCGCAACCAGCCCAGCATAGCGGCCGTCCACTGCGATCAGCATGGCCGTCTTTCCTTCGTTCTCAAGCTGTTCCATTTCCCGAACCGCAGTCTCGTACGGAATATGCAGTTGCCGCATGAATGCGCGCGTTCCCGCAGCCACCTGCTTTCCGTTCACAACGGCGCGAATGCCGTACCCGGGAACCGCCTCGAATTGTTCCGCAGAGCCAATCTCATATCCTTTCGAACGGGCTCCCTCGACGATCGCTTCAGCCAAAGGATGCTCGGATGACTTCTCGGCTGCGGCCGCCAGAGACAGAAGCTCCTCTTCCTTTACATAATCAGGGGCGGGGATCACGTCCGTCAGCTCAGGCTTCCCTTTCGTAACCGTTCCGGTTTTATCCACAACAACAGTCTGCACCCGCTGCATACTCTCCAGATGCTCCCCGCCTTTGAAGAGAATACCTAATTCTGCGGCCCGCCCGGATCCGGCCATGATGGAGGTCGGCGTTGCCAAGCCGAGCGCGCACGGGCAGGCAATGACGAGCACTGCAATCGCTTTTTCCAACGCTGAAGCTGCATTGCCAGGCTCCATGCCAATAATCCAGACGAGAAACGTTACAACAGCAAGGCCGATTACAATCGGTACAAAAATACCGGATATCCGGTCTGCGACCCGCTGGATCGGCGCCTTGGAACCCTGCGCTTCTTCCACTACCTTAATAATTTGCGCCAAAGCAGTGTCTTTGCCCACTTTGACCGCTTTCATCGTGAAGCTGCCGTGTTTATTGATGGTTGCTCCGATAACGGAGTCACCGGCTTGTTTGCCGACCGGAAGGCTTTCGCCTGTCAGCATCGATTCATCCACGGAAGAAATGCCTTCTACAACCGTGCCGTCGACCGGTATTTTTTCACCCGGCTTCACGGCAATCAAGTCGCCCTTAACCACCTGCTCGATCGGAAGCTGCAACTCCTGACCGTCCCGGATAACCAGTGCAGTCTTAGCTCTCAGGCTCATCAGCTTCTTGATCGCTTCCGACGTACGGCCTTTAGCCAGCATTTCGAACAGTTTGCCTAGAAGAATTAACGTGATAAGGATGGCGCTCGTTTCAAAATAGAGCGAGGGCATATGATGCCCTCCTCCGTCAAAGGACCAGCGAAGCGTGAGAAATACACTGTAGAAATAAGCGGCCGACGTTCCTAGGGCTACCAGAACATCCATGTTGGCGCTTTGATTGCGCAGCGCCTTGTAGGCGCCGATGTAAAACTGCCGTCCGATGACGAATTGTACCGGTGTGGCCAACGCCAACTGAAACCATGGATTCATCAACAGCCTGGGCAGATAAATCCAAGACGTAAAGGAGAAGTGCCCGACCATGGCCCACAGCAAAGGTAAGGACAGCAGCGCCGAGACAAGAAGCTTCCGCTTCTGGGCAGTGATTTCCTTCCTCTTATGCTCAGCCTTCTGCGAACGGTCTTCCGCTTTCAGCTTTGCCCCGTAGCCCAGCCGGTCAACCTTGCTTATCATCTCTTCGACGCCGGTCTCGCCCCCGTTAAACTCAACATGCGCTGTTTCCAGAGCGAGATTCACGGTAGCGCGGCTGACGCCGGGCATCTTATTCAGCCCCTTCTCAATCCGGGCTGCGCAGGCCGCACAGGTCATGCCCGTGATATCCAGATCAGCGCTTTCTTTCACAGTGCCGTAGCCCATAGTTTCCTGCCCCATGGCCGAGTCCCCCCTTCAGTCGATATTACTCCGCTACGTCGTAGCCTTGTTCTTCAATGGCCTCTTTGATAGCCTCCACGGTGATGCCGTTCTCGTCGTAGTCCACAGTCACGCTGCCTCCGGCCAGATCTACTTTTGCCTCCGCACCGAGTTCTTTTACCGCTTTCTCAACAGATTGAACGCAATGCCCGCAGGACATGCCTTGTACTTGCAGTTTCAATGTTTTCATTACTTATCACTCCTATAAAATTAGTTTCTTTCTAAGTGTAGCCATTGGATAAGGATTTACACTAAAATGAGATTCATCTGCTTCCTGCTACCTTTTCAATTTAACATACCCCCCTACCCTATGTCAAAAGAAAAATGATGTGATCACAACGAAAGTTTCAGACAGCAAAATGCCCTTAATGAGGAATACTCATTAAAGGCATAAGCTGAAACCTGTTATTTTGTTACAAAGTCAGCCATGGAACGAACCTCGACCGCCGCCGGGGAACCAGGCACGAAGAAATTCGCGGAGGTGCTCTCCTCCGGCGTTCTTCGTCTAATAAATTGTACCGTTACAGGCACTCCCGGCAGCAGATCAAAGAAGTTATCGGAGAACATCCCTTCCTCCTCAGCAGTAAGCCATACCTGTTTGGCCAAAACATCGGTTTCCAGGGTAAATAGTCCGCTTCGCTCTTCTTTTATTGTAATAGCCGGGGTTTTCAGTTCGATCTGCTTTGCCGGCACAAAATAGTGGAACAAGCTGGCGGCGGCCGATCCCCCGTTCTGCTCCCATTCCGCAACAAGTACGCTCCTGCCGGCCGGATACGCTTGTAACAAATCTTCAGTCTTCACTGTGTGCACCAATTGCGCCGTATTAACGCCTGCTTCCGCAGGTACAGACCACCGGTTCAGAAGGATCCCCGAGAAATCGTATAAAGTCAGGCTAAGTGTCCCGGAAAGGGCCTCAAGCCTGTCGGATACTATATAAAACTCCAGCTGACCTTCCTTCGTATCGTCAACAGAAAGAAGAACATCCGCAAAGCTGCGCGCCGCATAGTACTGCAGAGCTTTCCACCTGCCATAGTAATCCATGCCCGCCCAGGATGCCACAGGCCAGCAGTCGTTCATCTGCCAGTACAAAGATCCCATACAGAACGGCATGCGCCGGCGGTGCGCCTCGATGGCCGTTTTCATCGCTTCGGCCTGCAGCACCTGGCTCATGTACAAGAAGGACGGAAAATCTTTCGGCTCCGGCAGGTACATATCCATATATTCCTTAATCAGCTGATTGCCGCGGTTGTTTCGTTGATGGCTAAGCATTACGTCCGATTCCAGCTCCATATCGTTCTCAGATGCATATTTCAGCACCGACCGGTGTTCGGGAAAAGACTGAAATCCGTACTCGCTCATGAAGCGTCCGATATGTATGTTGTAATTAGAGAATGGTTCTACGTTATGCCATACGCCCCAATAGTGGATATCGCCTTCCGTGGAAGAGTTAAATGCGTGCTGATCCTTGTTACCTTTCACAGCCTGCATAGGGGAAGAAGGCCAATACTCCGCTTTCGGGGAGTGAGCTGCCAGTTCCTCAGGAAGAACCCGGTGAAAAATAGCTTCATAATCAGCCCAGATGCGGTTCCGGATTTCTTCGGAATACTGTTGTTTCCAGCCCCAGCCTGCCTGTTCGTCATAGTGGGACCAGGCCGTGTCCATTTCATTATTGCCGCACCACAGCGCGATGGACGGGTGTTTCCGGAGACGCCGCACGTTATCCCTGGCCTCCGCCCGGATGCTTTCAAGGAAACCTTCATCGCCAGGATACATGCTGCAGGCAAACATAAAATCCTGCCATACCAACATCCCGTACTCGTCGCAAAGATCGTAAAACACACTTTCCTCATATATGCCCCCGCCCCACACGCGGAGCATGTTCATGTTGGACTTCGCGGCGCTGGCTATCTCATGTTCATAACGCTCCCGGGTAACTTCCGTCACGAAACTGTCGTTCGGAATATGATTGGCTCCTTTGGCGAATACCGGAACCCCGTTGACCTCGATATAAAATGAAGTTCCTTCCCGGTCCGGCTCTCTTACGAGACGGACGGACCGAAGCCCCGTTCGGACCGAGGACTTCACAATTTGGCCGCTTGCCGTACTATAAGCTGCCGTAAACGTGTATAAGGAGGCTTCGCCCAGCCCGCGCGGCCACCACAGTTGGGGATGTTCGATTGTGCACGGCACCTCGATCACGTTCAAACCGGGCTTGACCGCGGCTTGCCGCTCCCATTGAAAATCGCCCGCAGACAGTTGTAAAGTGCCGGCGAACTCGCTGTCCGCCTCGATTTCGACGACAGCGGTCGCAATGGCCTGTTCCGCAGTCACATCATCCTGCCGGATATAAAGGTCCTTGATCCGCAGACCGCTCCATGCCTCCAGCCGTACTTCCCGCCAAATTCCGCTTGTGACGAAACGCGGGCCCCAGTCCCAGCCGTAATGGAAGGGTGCTTTTCTGGCGAAGACGCTGACTTTACGGTCGCCAAGTCCTCCGTGCTCCGATTGGTCGTTTGTCGCAGGCAGCGCATATCCCAATTTCTCCAGCTTCGGCAAATCCTCCATGATCGGGGAGCGGAAGCGGATGGACAGCCGGTTGCCGGCAGGACGAAGGAGCGAACGGACATCGACGCTCCAAGTCCGGAACATATTGTCTGCTGCAAGAACCGGCTTATCGTTCAGCACCACATCCGCATACGTATCCAGTCCGTCGAAGATAAGCTCAATCTGCGTCTGGGCAAGCATATCGCCGGATACATCGAATACGGATTCATATTCCCAGTCCTGCTTGTCGATCCATTGTAAATCACGCTCGTTTGTTCCATAGAATGGATCTGGAATGATGCCGTTTGTCAACAAATCCGTATGTACGCAGCCGGGTACCCGGGCCGGAAGCCATTCCTGTTCTTTTGCCGATTTGAACCGCCAGTCGGATAAAGCCATGTTTATACCTTTGTTCATATCCATCCCCCTCGACTATATTAGTATAATTTTATACTAATTTTAGCTTTCTTCTATAACAGATATTGGCGATATTATATGTGAATTAGCTGCGGCAAAGTTACATTGATGCTGAAAAAGGGTATCTTCCTGTAGATGCAAAACTAACAGCTGAGGTGATGACAATGTCGGCATTGGAACAAATTCTGGATATAACCACCCGGTATGAGATGATGGAACAAGAGGTTGAACAGAGGACTGGAGAGTTGTTTGGCCGGCTCAGGGCTATATATGAGGAACAGCTGCAGGCAGCAACCCGTACCAATCCGAAAGCGGTAGAGATTGCGGCCCAGGCCGGAGAAAGCCGGTTCGATTTTCGGATTAAACATAACAGCTACACGCTTTTTATCGTAGATGGGGTGCATTTTGTGAAAAAGCCGGATCAAATCAACGATACCCTGGGTGCTGCAGACAGTCCGATTCAGGAAATTGTCGAAGATGCCGATGCCCAAAAGTACTTGGCCGGCTGTATCGCGCTTACGATGAGGATCCAAAATCAGTATGTAACTTTGCTGCGGATTTTCGTCAACTGCAGCGGCGGAGTGTCTTATGAGCTGGGGATCGGGCGAAAGCGCAAACTCGAGTTTCTGGAGCCGGAGCAGAAGAACAACCTGCAGGAACTTTTATTCCACGAACCGATTCGCGAAAGCCTGCTCAACCCGACGACATGCTGGAAGCCGTTGGAGGATATCCAGTTCGTCGACAGCATTCGCGACTTGACCTCGGACAACGAACAGATCGGATTTGTACAGCCTGAGGAATAAGGGCATTCTCGTAGAAAGTGCGGCCAAGTACTTTATAGCCACTTAAAATTTATACTTTCGTAACTATCAAAAAAGACGCCATACGGCGTCTCTTTTCATTCGCTTTCTCACTCTTTGTCCTCGCCGTCCCCTTTAACAAACCGATCGTAGGCTGCATACCGGCCGTCCACTTCCTTAGCCAGTTCCCTGTACCGTCTTGTTTCCTCGACAATCGGATCGATTTTCGCCTGCACCCGGATTTCCGTCCGGGACAACAGCCTTTTGCGGGCCAGTTCGCTTACATCCGCCGGCTCCATCTCCCCCTCCATAAGCTGTTCGGCTAAACTCATTTCCTGAGCAAGATCAGCATTTTTCTCCTTATCCTGTTTTAGCTCCGGGGCGATGCTTTTGTCCTGCCCACGTTCCTTATCCTGCATATCGGTTCCCTCCTTTACATCGTATATACAAAGCTTACCCAGTCCTTGCCATTCTAAGTAACCTCATAGTCCGCAGCAGCGCATCAGATAAGCTAAAACAGGGTTAGACGGCAGCATTTGCCGTTAACCCTGTTGTTATTTTTCATTATCGTTACTTCAGCCGATCCTTCAACACATCCCGGATTTCGCTTAGCAGCAGCTCTTCTTTGCTCACTTTTGGCGCTTCGGGCACGGCTGCTTCTTCTTTCTTTTTCTTTCTGACAATCAGCTTCATCACAAAGAATATGCTCCCCGCCACCAGCAGAAAATCCACCACGGATTGAATGAAGCTGCCGTATTTGAGCTCAGCTTCGCCTACTTTTACAGCAAGCTCTGAGAAATTGACACCTCCAACCAAAATCCCTAACAAAGGCGTCAGCAAGTCATTAACCAGGGAAGTCACAATTTTGCCGAAAGCCGCTCCAATGATAACCCCGATAGCCAGATCCAGCACATTTCCTTTTAGCGCAAATGCTTTAAACTCTTTCCACATCTCTCGTTCCTCGATCCCCTTGAAGATTTATTCGATGAGACTAGTATAGCATTCCTTTCCAATGCAGAACATCCGAAAAACCTCCTCACCTGCCCTTCCGTAATAATTCCCCCTCTCTATGGTAAAAATAGAAAAAAATAACGGGTATGGACAAGGGGATGATCATTTGCAATGGCTTTTTAAGCTGCTTAAGACAGAGCGGACCCCAAATCGGGACCAAAAAGCCCAGGTGCAGCCACCTCATGCTCCCTTGTTTTCTCCTGAACTTCGAGAGAAAACAGAGCGGCTCAAAGCGCGTATGGGAGACAGTTCGGATCTGGTCACCCGCGGCCTTACCGTTCAATGGCCTCCTGAGCGGATGATGCATATCGAATTTCACTATGTGGACGGTCTGGTTGACAGCGACTTAGTACAAAAACTTCTGATCGGATCCGTCATGGACCGGAAACCGCCTGCCAACCAGCCGGATGCGGATCCATTACAGCTCCTGTCCGATTACATCATCAATGCGGGACAGCTGGAAACCGTGAACAATGAAGAGGATGCCCTGTTTCGTCTGGTGAGCGGTCAAGTGCTTTGTTTTGTTGACACTATCGCTCCAGGCCTTGCTATCGCTTTACCCGGCATGGAAGACCGGGGCGTGAGCGAATCAAAGGCCCAGACGGTTGTACGGGGACCGCAGGATGCTTTTACGGAAACGCTGCGTACCAATACGTCCCTTGTCCGGCGCAGAATTAAAGACCCGAGAATGCGGGTGGTAGAACTTTCTGTCGGGACGGTAACAAAGACTAACGTCGCTTTACTGTACATCCGGGGCGTTGCGGACGAGCAGATGGTCGAGAAGGTACTAGAATCCATCCGTTCGATTCCTTTGGAAAGCGTATTGGAGGGCCAGTATGTTGAGGAGTTTATTCGAGATCCCAGAGGGTCGCTGTTTCCAACCGTTCTGAATACGGAAAGGCCCGACTCTGTATCCGCGGCCCTGGTCGAAGGCCGGATCGCGATCATTGTGGACGGTACCCCGTTTGTACTGATTGTGCCTGCCCTGTTTCTCGATTTCATCCAGTCTGCCGAAGACTATTACCAGCCTTATATATACAGCAACTTTATAAGGATGATCCGGATTCTGACCCTTTTTGGTTCCATGCTGGCGCCTTCATTTTATATCGCCGTTACAACCTTTCATCAGGATTTGCTGCCCAGCCAATTGTTGTTTAGTTTGGCTGCCCAGCGCGAAGGGGTTCCGTTCCCTGCTTTTATTGAGGCGCTGCTTATGGAAGTTACGTTCGAGATTCTCAGGGAAGCCGGAATCCGGATGCCGCGGACGATCGGCCAGGCCGTCTCTATCGTGGGAACGCTTGTCATCGGGCAAGCGGCCGTCGAAGCGGGGATTGTTTCCGCAGCCATGGTCATTGTTGTCGCCATTACCGCGATTACCAGCTTCGTGATGCCTTCTTACAATCTGTCGATCGCGATCCGGCTGAGCCGTTTTTTGTTCATGGCGGCGGCGGCATCATTCGGGATCTACGGAATCGTCATCGGCTTGCTTATTTTAATTACTCATCTATGCAGCCTGCGGTCACAAGGCATACCTTATATGGCACCGTACGCACCCAAGAATAAGAAGGAAACGACGGACGCCTTATTCCGGATTCCCTTTTCTTCCAAAAACCGCCAAAATCCAAAAGGGGGATTGAAATGAGACGCTTGCTCTGCATTACTCTTTCCCTGTTTCTTCTCACTGTGACGTTATCCGGCTGCTGGAGCAGGAGAGAATTGAACGAGTTGTCCATGGCTGTTGCCGCCGGCATTGATAAAGTTGGGGACGAATACGAATTAACCTACCAGGTTATCGATCCTTCCCAGATGTCTAAAGCAGGAAGTTCCGACAGGTCGCCTACCATACTTAATACCGAGAAAGAGAAAACGCTGTATGAGGCATCCCGGAAAATGACCACAAAGGCACCGCGTGTGTTCTATCCTTCCCACCTCAGACTGCTGATCATCAGCGAGAGACTGGCCAAAGAAGGCATTAAGAAGCCGCTTGACATCATGATGCGGAATTACGGTCTCCGGCCTGATTTTTTCGTCGTCATCTCCAGAGGACAGAGTGTCCGGGACCTGATGGGACTGGTAACGCCATTCGAACTCATTCCGGGCATTGAAATGCGCAGATCTTTAAAAGTGTCCGAGGATACTTGGGCACCGACAGCGGCTGTAAAAATACTGGAATTAATGCAGGTGATGAATGATCCGGGCCAGGAGCCCGTATTAACAGGTCTGGAGCTGCTTGGAGACATTGAAAGAGGGAAAACAGCGGAGAACGTGAAGCAGCCTACCACCTTGGGCGAATACCAGTACAATGGACTGGCTGTTATGAAGAATGACAAAATTCTCGGCTGGATCGGCGAAAAGGACAGCAAAGCCTTCAATTATATAACCAACAAAGTAAGAACGACAGTCGGCAGTGTCAGCTGCCCGAATAAAAGCAAACATCTATGGGTTGCTGAAGTAACGAAGTCACATTCTGCTCTTCAGCCCTCCATCAAACACGGCTCTCCGGCAATGACCATCCAAATGAGGATCGAAGTTAACGTAGGCTCTTACGAATGTGAAGACGATATAACGAAAGAACGGACGATTCGGGAGTTGGAGAAAGAAGGCCGCAAAGCGCTGAGTGACATTTTAACCCACGGAGTTCATACTGTGCAGCAGAAGTATGGTGTCGATATTTTCGGTTTCGGAAGCGCGGTTCACAGAAAATACCCGAAGCAATGGAAAGTATGGGGCAAAGATTGGAACCGGCACTTTAAAGACATGCCGGTTGAAGTCTTGTGCGACTACCACATCCGCCGCACCGGACAGATCACAAACACTTTATAAACGTATGGTTTGTAAGTTTGTAAGTCGGGAGGGCATGTGATGACACTCTTTTTTTTAGCGGCGGCCTTTGGCCTGTACTCCATCGGAAAAGACGGGGTACTGTTATGGAAGGGAAAATCCTGGATGGATTTGATGAAATATGCGGTTTTGCTCGCTTTGTCCTTGAGCCTGGCGTGGTACCAAGGCAGCGGGCGTTCCTTGCCGAATCCGGTGGATGCCATTAATCAGGGTTTTGGCCCGATCAGCAAACAACTTAACTTGCTTCTGGGGGGCAAAGGAGAATGAACATGAGCAACAAGGTAACCTCCCGTCAGGCTGTAAGATGGCTAATACTATACTACTGGGGCAGCGCCATCCTCTTTCTTCCGGCCGGGCTTGCCATAGAGTCGAAGCAGGACGCCTGGATGGCCGTCATTCTTGGCGTTGGGCTGCAGCTGATCTGCATTCCTTTACTTATTGCCTTATCCAGACGGATGAAAGGCCGGACATTCCCGGTCTTCATGGAACATATCCTCGGCAGGACAGCTGCGAGAATGTTTGTATTTGCCTTTACGTTGTGTTTCCCTTTTCTCATAATGTGCTTCACGCTCCGCAATTTAGGTGATTTTATCGTTTCATCCATCCTGGTAGGAACCCCGCTCGAAGCGGTTCATTTTCTAGTGCTAATGGCCTCCGTTTATGGCGTTGCCCGAGGAGCAGACATTATTGGCAAATCTGTGGAGCTGATCTACCCAGTTGTCTGGACCCTGATTCTGATCCTGATAATCTCAGTGCTGCCGAATTACGAATGGAACTCCCTGCTCCCTATGCTGGAACATGGTCCGCTGCCCGTCGTCCGGGCTTCGCTCTTGCTGTTTGCTTTCCCTTATATGGAGGCCGTCCTACTAACAGGACATCTCTTGAAAGACCCTGCGGAAATAAAGGGAGTATTTGTAAAAAGCACGTTATTAAGCGGCATTGGGTTTCTCCTAGCTACCATAGCGAGTATTACGGTCCTTCATGCCGATATTACGGCCCAAACGATGTATCCCAGCTATTTGGTAGCCCGGACCGTTTCCATTGCCGACTTTTATGAAAGGATAGAGATTCTACTTAGCATCATTTGGTTAGTAACGATCTATTTCCGGTTAACCTTGCTGCTGGAGGTCTCGAATACATGCTTGACCTATGCATTGAACATGAAGAAGCCCCATACCCTATTAATTCCACTGTCCATCATTACTTTGGTGATGGCGAATGTCGTTTGGCCGAACTCAACATACCTGACTGAGTTTTTAGGGGTGTGGCCGTCTTATGCGATGGTGTTTGGCCTGGGGGTTCCGGCAGCCCTGCTGTTGGTGGCATTAATTCGGAAGAAGCGCAAAGCTCCAGCCAAAAACGAACCTGTAAACCGGTAAGATGATGCAGGCGCCCTTTAGATCGTTCTATTTGAACGGTTGCACGTTTTATACAAAAAGAAAATGCCGGGCTTACCGCCCGGCTTTAATCATAATTAATACAAATTAACGTTTGTGATATCAACCTCGTTTGCTTCTTGTCCAGCGTTAGGAATTCCGCCCGTTCATCCGCCTCGCGAACTCTCCCAGCTGATTCCAGGCTGAGCCGTACGACATGTCACCGCCGCGGTTTGGCAAAGTGACTATCCCCACATCACACCGGACAATGCCTTTGCTCGTGCCGCTTATCATTAACCCTGTATCGTCAAAGAGAGCGTCTGCAAGCTGATGCGCGTCAGCGGCTCTGTAAGAGAATACCAGCCCTCTGCGCGGGCGGCCGGACAGATTAGCTCCAGATCCATGTAACGTTAAAGCATGATGGATGCTTATCCCGCCCGCCCGAGGAGTAATGTTCACTACGTCGTCCGGATCAGCGGGATGTTCCCAGTACCTGCTTTCCTGGCATTCAGCTGTAAACAAGCCGTCCTTCTCATGATCCAGAATCCCCAGCTTGTGGCTTCCTTTGACCATCTGCATACAACCGTTTTCCAGGGTAGCATCATCGAGCATCACCATGACCGACAGCAGGTCCGTGTTCGTATGCGGATAAAAAGCAAAATCCTGATGCCAAGGGAACACGCCGGTTCCTTTTGTAGCCGGTTTTGTCGCAAGTTTCGAATGCTGCAGCTGGATATCCGGCCCAAGCAGAGGCTTGATGCGTTCTACGATGGCCGGATGTGTTGCCAGAGCAAGAAATTCGGGATGCAAGGACGTGATGCCGAGCGAATGGACTGTTTTCGTTTCAAAGTCTTTTCCAGGCCTGAGCGCCGTAACCTTCGGATGCTCGCATGCCTCCCGTAAAGCATCTATTATGCTTGGGTCGAATACATCGTCAATAACAAGAAAGCCGTTTTCCCCATACTGCTCCATCTCTTGACTGCTCAATCCAAATTGCTTGGTTTCGTTCATCCCTGTCCACTCCCTGTTTGGAATTTCTCTTACAACTTCATCATAAGGGTGACAAGGATCTTCTGCTATAATAGACTAGGGAAAAAATATCATATTTCAGGGAATTGGGGAATTTGGATGAAGGGAATTATGGAGTTTTTTTATTACAATTCTTACAAATCCGGAACTTACGTGGACTTTCACCAGCACAGCTGTTTCGAATTAGTATACTATGTATCGGGGAAAGGTGCTATGAACCTGGATGGCAGGGAGTTAAGGTACTCACCCGGAAGCATGACACTGACAAGACCGAATTTCATGCACGACGAACGCCACACGGAGGCGACGGATGTAATGTTCTTCGGGTTCCAATACGATGATGAACCGGTCCATCTGGGCAACGGATTATTGGAAGACACGGAAAACCGCGAGGTGCACACGCTGATTGAACTCATGAAACATGAGCTGTTGGACCGTAAAGCCCATTATGACATTCGTGTAAATCTCCTGTTAAATGAAGTGATCCTCTTACTGGGGCGCCTGACTGGGAACGAGAAGACTGCGGCTCCTCCTCCCGAGAAACTGTTTTATGCCAGGCGTTACCTGGATGAGAACTTTGCTCAGCCAATAAATTTAAGGACACTAGCCGAGCTGTCCGGTTACAGCGAAGATCATTTCCGTTCCCTTTTCAAGCTGAAAACGGGGTTATCCCCTTACCAATATGTTATAAGCAAGCGTCTGGATGCCGCAAGGCAGCTACTCCTTCATTCTGCGTCAACCGTTAGTACGATTGGAATGGAATGCGGATTTTCCACTTCCTCGCAGTTTATTGAGATGTTCAGACGGCATTACGGACAGACACCCCTGCAGTTCCGAAAAGCCAAACAGGCCGAAAATTAACCGTTGCAAACGTACGGTTAACTTTCAGCCTATCTGTACTGCTTTGCTAAGCAGCGTTCTTCTGTCAACCCGCGTTCACGGTGACGGCGTCCTTCTCCCTGCTCTTTGCATGCCTGCGGTAAAGGAACACGCAAGCGATAGTGAGTACGGCTACGAAAACCATCCCCCAAATGATATTATCGAATGCACGCACTTGCGGTAAAGCATGCTGCCAGACAAGCGCCGTGCCCGAAAGAGCGACACCGAAGGCTCCGCTGAAAAATTGCAGCAGCTGGAATAGTCCCATACCTGAACCGATAAACTCCTTGGGCAGCAAGCGTGACATTTCGTTCGAAACAGCGCTGGATAGAGCGGTAAAACTGACGGTCGTAAACACATAGACAATGGCAATGGCGTAGTAAGAATAAATGGCTGTCAGTGCCATCAAAACGATCGAGACCAACAGCAGCCATGGAACATACCGGAGAATCACACCATTGCCGTAGCGGTCGATAATGCGGCCTACCCGATTCGACACGAACATGGCCATCAGCGCGCCCGGAAACAGAACCAGTCCGGACATGCCCGGAGCCAGTCCGTAGACACGGGAGAGCATTTGCGGTGCAACGAACAAGAAGCTGAAATTGATCAAATACGCGCCGATCCCGATGGCACCCAAAGACATGTAGGCCTGGTTGCGAAACAAGCTCGGCTGTACGAAGGGGTTAGCTGCCGTACGGATCCGAAGCGCGAACAGGATCAAAGCAAGCACCCCGATAAATAGAGCCAGCAAGCTTTTGGTTGTCAGGAACAGCAGCAGCCCTGTCGTTCCTGCACCGACAAGCAGAGCACCGATGAAGTCAAACGTGCCGCTGGATGCCGTTTCCCTAGGCAGCGTCAGCAGAAATACCGGTATAATAAGCAAAATAATTCCGGTAATGACAAATAGAAAATGCCATCCCAAATATTGTACTACGGATCCGCCGATGACAGGTCCAAGTCCCAGCCCTAAAGAGCTTGCGGACAACAGGGTCGACATCGCCCGGCCGCGCCGGGACAAGGGGATATAACGCGTGAGGAGGACGATACCAAGGGAAGGTATCGCACCCGCTCCCGCAGCTTGTATCAGCCTCGCGACGAGCAGCAGAGCGAAGCCGTTGCTAAACATACCGAGAATAGAGCCTATACCGACCGATAACAGCGCTGCGGTGAACAACCTTCGAATGGGCACAAAATCGGATAGCCTGCTATAGGTAATCGAAGACATGGCGAACATAATGGAGTAGCCGGTCACGATCCACGACACTGTGGACGGGCTCAGCGAGAATTGTTCGGCCACCTTAGGAAGCGCCAAATTGAACATCATCGTGTTCATAACGACAAGAACGATTGTAATTCCTAGGCTAAGGGAAACTGTCTTTTCCTTAAAAACCCACTGCGTGCCCTTATTAGAGACACCGGTACTGTTACCCATGCTTATGGAACCTCCCTGTAAATATGAATATATTTTGTTCATTTATGAGAATGGTCATTCTATTTTGCCGAAAAAAATTGCATCGCCCTAAACTTCAAGCAATGCCAAAGCGGTTTCCGCGATCCGGTGCAGCTTCTTTTGGTCAGCCGAGGTTCGGACAAGCACACGCAGCCCAAGCATCGTACTGTGAAGATGTGCCGCTAATTCGCCTGCGTCCCGCATGTTTGTAAACTCCCCGTTTTCCTGGCCTTTCCGGATCAGATCGGTTATCAGCCCTTCCGTTCGTTCAAAGCTCTCCCTTGCTTTAGCATCCACTTCCGGATCCCGCAGCGCAAGCTCTACAGACATGTTTACCACCAAACAGCCTGGAGGCTTATCCTCCATACCGTCAATGATGAAATCGAACAGAGTACGCAAGCCTTGTCTAGCACTAGGGGCATTGATAATTTTCTCCAACCGGCCGCTTACAAAATTCCTGTATACTTCTACCGCTTGCAGAAACAATTGATGCTTATCCCCGAACGTGTCGTATAAGCTTCTGCGGTGAATCCCCAGATGTTCGACCAGGTCATTAATCGATGTCTTCTCATAGCCTTGTTGCCAGAACAACTTCATCGCTTTTAACAGAACTTCATTGACGTCAAATTCCTTAGGTCTGGGCATAGGGCTGTACCCCCTTCCATGGTACAGTTATATCATAACGAGAACGATCGGTAAACAACTAAACGTTGTCAAAAAGGTGTCAAGCCATAAATCCAGAACCGGAAACAAATAGTAAAGAACAAACAGCCGACGATTGGGGTCAACTGTTTGTTCCTCCTTGCTCCTTGCTCCTTGCTCCTTGCTCATTTCAAGTTAAAACGTCCTCAGCTGATTAATCTGCTTCCGCTGAACGCTCGAACCAATGGTTCAGCTCTTCCAACCGGCCTTTGTATGCTTCACGAATCGTATAGGCAGCTTGGGAACCAACGGCCAAACGAAGAGGTGCATTATCGCTTTTTAGAACGGAAATGATCAATTTAACTGCTTTTGCCGGATCGCCGATGTTGATGCTCGAAATCCCCTTCTCATACGCCTCATACATTTGAACATATTCCTGCTTCCTTTCGGTTTGTTCCAGGGAAGTGCCCAAAAATTCTGTCGCGAACACGCTAGGCTCTACAATGGTTGTTTTGATGCCAAAGCTGGCAAATTCCTTAGCAAATGCTTCGGAGAAACCTTCTACTGCGAACTTGGAAGCCGAATAGATGCTGTATGGAGGCATGGACCAAGTACCAAAGAAGGATGACAAATTCACATAATGACCCGATCCTTGGCGTTTGAATACAGGCAATGTTGCTTTGATTACATCCAACACACCAAACACGTTAACGTCGAACTGCTTCCGGATTTGCTCATCTGTATATTCTTCGAGCATGCCGAACAGGCCGTAACCGGCGTTGTTTACCACGACATCGATTTTGCCGAATACGTCAACGGCTTCTTGTACAGCGGATTGAATCTGCTCTTTATTGGTAACGTCCAGGGCAGCAAGGTGAACGCGATCCGGAGCCAGTGCTTTAAAATCTTGAATGGCATCCAATTTCCGCGCCGTTGCTACTACTTTGTCTCCTGCCTGGACCAGCTGCTCCACAAAGTGCCGGCCAAACCCTGTTGATGTTCCTGTAATAAACCATACTTTACTCATAGTGTTCAGTCTCCTTTGTTATATTTTGAGAACAATCATTCTCATATTGACAAAAAAATGTCCAGCCCTGCTTACTTATAAAGCAACAGAAGTGCTGTATCTGCAATGCGGTGCAGCTTGCTCCGATCAGCCGAAGTGCGGGCGAGTACACGCAAACCAATCATCGTGGTGTGAAGATTCTCTGCTAGTTCCTCTGTGCCCAAGGAATTGGAAAACTCTCCGCTTTCCTGCCCCTTACGGATCAGTTCCGCAAGCAGCCTCTCCAGCTCTTCAAAGCTTTCTCCCGCATGCGCATCAGCTTCCTGATCGCGGAGGGCAAGCTCGACAGCCATATTCACAAACAGGCAACCCGGAGGCTTGTTTTCGTAACCTTCAATCATGAAGTCAAACAAAAAGCGCAGAGCTTGTTTGGAACTGCCGGCGTCAGCGATCCCTCTTTCAAATTGCCCTTCCAGAAAATTTTTATACGCTTCTACCGCTTGAAGAAATAATTGATGCTTATCCCCGAACGTGTCGTATAAACTTCTGCGGTGAATGCCAAGATGTTCAACCAGGTCATTGATCGAGGTTTTTTCATAGCCTTGCTCCCAGAATAACTGCATTGCTTTCAGCAGGACTTCATTGACATCAAATTCCTTCGTTCTGGGCATCAGCTGCTCAACTCCCTCCCGTGTACTAGTTATATCATAATGAGAACGATCAGTAAAGAATAAATTTTACCGATCATTCTCATATTGGTCGACCCTTCCTTTTGGAATGAAATCTTTATACTTATTGTTAGTGTTAGTATTTCTTTCTCCAATTATTAAACTAATTCCCCCATAGGTAAAAGACTCCTTGCATAGCTTCTCTCAGCCCTCCGCGAGTCAACTGCTGGTTTTCATGATGTGAAATATTTCTTTTTGTTATTTAAAACGACTTACCGGAACGACACCGGGACAATACCGGGTGCGAAAAGACCAGCTTTAAGTTCGAGTTCGAACAAAATGCTGGCCTTGTTTTCCCTTATTGTTTTATCAAAAGTCATTCTAGCCAATGATTACTCTTCATACTGCAACAACCCCCGATATGCCAGCACGCCGCGCAGCGCCAGTTCGAAGTCATCGGCAGCCTTTCGGCGCCACTTCGTTTCGGTCGGGTAGAACATCTCACTATACCGATTGCGTACGATCTGCTCCGTCGTTTCATTGGAGGCTCCGTACCAATGCAGCCGGTTCTCGTCCACCGTGTTACGAAGCGACTGGATAGAGCCCACCGTGCCGTCGCCCAGCGTACCGAACTCGAAGCAGGTGGAATACAGCTGCTTTTCAGGATACTCTGTCTTCTTAAGGTGGTAGAAGTACTCGCTGATATCGCCGCTGGCTGCGTAGAATTCCTCCGAGTCCGGCGTGAACACCAGCGGATACCGGAACGCTTTGACTGCCTCCTGCTCCGTCATCGTCTCGCTCATCGTTGTAAAAATGCTCATCTGATACCGGGGGCCATAGCCCGTATGCACGTCTATATGTGTAATGTTCTCGTACGGACTTTCAAGTACTTCGCGGAACAGCCCCTTGATGTACGCCGTAGACGGTTCGTCCCGTTCTCCGCCGTAGTAGACCCCGCGCGGGCTGCGGTATTGTCCGGTCAGCAAAGCGTCCGCAATAACGCCCACTCCCTGAGGCACGGCATTAGCTGCGAATTTCGCATAGAAGCCCAGCTCATGATGCGGCGCATAACCCAACGGGCCGTCACTTTCCAAGAACGATTGCACCTTCGGATAATCCTTGTTAACATCGCGGTCGAAGCTTCCCCAATCCGGAACGAAATTACGATTGAGATCGACATTATTCTCGTTATACCGGCGCTGGTGCTTCATGCCCCAAGGGTTCACGCCGTGCACTAGCAGAATTCCGGTGGTCTCGGGATTCAGCTCGCTCGCATGCTGCTTCACCAGCAGATCCAGCATGGCCGAACCGACGAACCCTTCTACGCCGTGAACGCCTGTCGTAATCAGCAGCAGGTTCTTCTTAACGCCGTTCGGCTCCGCGTGAATGCTGTCCGTGTACAGCCCCGGCTCGCCGCCGATCGCTTTGGATATCAGGCTGACCTTCTTCCACCGCTGCATCAGTGTCTCCTTATAGGTAAGAAAGCGGGACCTGGAGCTATCGTAATCTGTCGGATATGCCGCCAGCACATCGTCGCTGTGCTCCACCCGATTCGGCTTTGACAGCTGCAACAGAGCGACCGGCGCAGCAAGTTCCGCCAGCAGCAGCACGATGAAAAGAAAGAGCAGCACACGGGTTGTTTTGCGTCGTAATAGGCGTTGAGCATTTGAGGGTAAAGATAATTTCATGAAATTCCTCCGGTGATGTATGATTGGGTACCTCCCTTTATTCGACAAAATCTACATAGATTATTAGAGCCTACCGATATAAATTAGTAGGAAAGTTTTACGATAATTTGACAAAGTGAGGTTCAACATGGTTAACGGAGCATTCTTGCGGGAGAATGGGGAAGCGGTAAGCCGCACCCTGTACAAAATGTTTGTCGTCGCGTCCATCGTCATGATGTGCAACAGTGTATTTCAGATCGCTCTGTTCGGGGTGCCTAAACTTAATTTCATGGGCATTGCCTATCAGCTGCTTTTTCTGTTATTCCTGATTCCAGCGCTGTACTACCGGTTCGGCTCCAATAAAGAGCGGTTCAAGCCGCTGTCAGTAGCGAGTTTGATGATTTTTGCGTTGCTGCTTCATACCGATTCATGGGTAAATGTGCCGTTCATCTGGCTGTTTCCAATCGGTCTTGCGAGTCTGTACGCGGATTACAAGCTAATCCGGCGCACATTCTACTTCACCTTGCCGCTGCTGGTTCTGTCGCAGTTTACGCACTACTACTTTGCGGCCCCAATGCGAATTGAGTCCTCGCTGAACCGATCTGTGCTTACTGCGATCTACTATGGAGCGCAGTTCCTGTTTATCGGCTTCATCTTTATTAATAGTACGCGCCGGTCGAGTCTTATGCTCCAGCAGAGTCAACAGCTGACGGAGCAAATGGGCAGCGTGCTGGATACGATTCAATCCGCCTCCGATCAATTGAACGGCAATGTGATGGATTTGAACCGGAGCATCCAGTCGGCGGATCGTACAGTGTCGACCATTCACGGTTCGGCGGGTACGATCTCAGAGGAATCGCATCAGTTCCTGTCATCGATTCGGGGCGTAGAAGAAGATATCGGCGCGATTGTGAATGTCATGGGCGAAGCCTCAGCCAAAACGAAAAGTGCAGGCCAATATACACTCGAAGTGGTTCGTATGGCGGATCGGAACAAGGAAGAGCTGCTGGCCACGATGGAACGGATGGGAGAACTGCAGCAGGCGTCGGGTCAATCGGGAGAAGCGGTGAACGAACTGGCTTCCAAAATCGAGCAAATCCAGATTATTTTGAACGGTATCCTAGATATTGCCGGGCAGACGAATCTGCTGGCGCTGAACGCGTCCATTGAAGCCGCTCGCGCTGGGGATCAGGGGCGGGGCTTCGCAGTTGTCGCAGGCGAGGTGCGCAAGCTGGCTGAGCAGACGGAGCGCTCGTCGAATCACATTCAGGAGCTGCTCACCGAGGTGGCTGTCACGAAGGAGCATGTCATCACCTCGCTCCGCAGCTCGGACGACATGATCCAGAACACAGTGCAGTCTATCCAGTCCAGTGCGTCGGATTACGGCAAGCTCGTCGATATGCAATACGAGATGAGCCGGATGCTGCAGGAGATGAACGACGCGGTCTTCCGGCTTGCGGAAGACGGACGGGCCTCCGCCTCCGCCGTCGCTTCGCTGCGCGAAACCCATGCGGGCAACATGCGGGAGCTGTCCGCGATGGCGGAAAGGATGCGCGAAGTGACTGACTCGTTCGGACAGATGGGCGCAGCTGTGCAGCTGGTGAGCGAACGGTCGGACGCCTTGGCCTCGCTCCGCACCAAGAGCGAAGCGAAGTAGCTGGCGGGCACTTAGAAACAGCGGCAGTCTTGGACAAAAAGATATCGTCCGAGACTGCCGCTGTTTTAATCAACTAACGTATATCCAGATTTTCAGGCTTTGTTTACAGGGAATCTTAGCACCGTCTTCATCTTTGACGGCTCCGTCTTTCGGGGGTCCGATAAATAAATTTCTCTATGAATTTTGCTTGATCGGATGATTCCATGTTCCGTACAAAAAGCCTCCATTTGCGCAAAACTTTCCGGCTCATTGTCAAAGCTTCCCCTATGCATCATTTGACAACTCAATCCATCTTCCACATGCTCAAACCGAACTTTCTCAAGGAACGGGTTTTGTTTTTTCCTTTTCACCTGTTCCAAAAATCGGACGAACCCTTCTTCAGTCAAAAAATCGGGCTGGCGTATCATGATCGTATACTTAAAATTGTTCTTGTCTGTCGCGGGTTTTGACCGGTCAAGCAAGTCCCATTCGCCCTCAAGCGGAAAAACCGTATATTCATAATATCCAACAGGTACATCTTCACTTTTGTAGGACATCCGCACCGCATAACTCATGCTGTACAATGCTTCTACTGCTTTGGCAAATTCTTCGCCGTTAGGATCCCCTGATCCGCTGACCATAAAGAAAGGCATCCTTGGCACTTGCACAATTTCAGGCTTCGTTTTTGGCATATAAAGCTGCTTGTAATCTTTTTTATAATCTACCTTTTTGGTCAAGACGGTGTCTCCTTTTTTGAGTATAAATAGATAACCGGGTTAACCCCCGCTAGTTTCATAACCTAAACTCCTCACTGTGGCAGCCTTAATTCAACTATGGATCGATAGGTATAATCATTTATCTCCATACTTAAACTGTCAAGAACATTATGATAAGATAATGTATTTTCATATGTTTGTTTCCCTTCACAGATTTAGACAACTGTATCGCTAATAATCTTCACAAATCCGTTTTTGAAGGCGGTATTGATGACGTTCCATATGCTCTGATTCGTGGTTTCGCCAAACAGATGCCACGTATCCGCTGTGGCGTCGTAAACCAAAGATTTAGGGTAGCCAACGAGCATTTTCCGAAGGAAAGGCGTTAGTTCGTGAATATATGTCGAATCGTTTGATCGTTTTTCCCTTTTTGTCTAAAAAATCATATTGTCCAATTTTGTAATAGGAACCAAGAGTGTCGATGTTATACATCCAGGAGTACTCGGCTGGTTCTTCATGGCAAACTCCCTAGTTCCTCGGGATTACTTGTATGGAATACCATTCTTTCGGCATTATACATAACTACCCGTTAGTTGAGTAAAGGCTGTTGATCAATTGATCTGAAACCTCCACCGTGTTACAAGCAATCGTTTTCCGGTACCGTAAACAACTTACTTTGTTGAATATCGTGTTCTTCAACATAATTACGATACTTATTGCCGTTGTGGTAATCAACAATGTCTTGAATAATTTCTGGGTAGAGTTGAATCGAATGTAATTCCGAAATCGGTATCCATTTTACGGCCGTTTGATTGGAGTCTGGCTTTTGCGGGAGTTGGGGGGTTGATCCTGCTTTCAGTTCGCATTTAAATGTAATACCGACAGAGTGTCTGTTGCCATAAATGAAGTTGTTTTTAGCGGGTTGATATTCATAAACAAATGCAACTGATCCGACTTCCACATCGACGCATGCTTCTTCTTTTGCTTCCCTCTTAACAGCTTCAACAAAAGTTTCGCCTGGTTCAAGACCACCTGCGGGAAGATTGTAATGCACACCGTCATCATCGTCGTTTTTATATTCAATAAGCAAAATGGCCTCATCCTGAATGATCAAAGCACAAGCACGAAGCCGTATCTGTTCCACCCAGTCACTTCCTTCGACTTTAAGTAATCTATCATGGAGTATTATACATTACCTATTGCCTCAAGAAGAGATTTATTGAGCAAAACTGCACGTTAGTTGAATAAAGGCTGATGATCAATCGGAACTGCAGTTTTACTGTGTTATTTCGCTATCGTTCCCCGTTAGCGTAGCCTGAGGAACGGAATACATATATATGGATACTGCAGCAAAATATTCGAATACAATGTGCAGCAATCTGTCAGGAATGAGATACTTTTCTTTTTCTTCTCACTCGATAAATGAGCAAAGATTATAACCGTTCCTTGCAAAATATACCTTTATTGACATGCCCTGCTCCTAGGCATACATCCAATCTAAGCTTTAACTCTGGGCATAAACTAGGTATAAATCTAGTTTCAATAAGGAGTGAACCTCGAATATGGGATATATGCCTACCTACGCCTTGAATCCCCTCGGCCTTCAAAATTGTTTATATCGTTTCACGTATATGTGGCTTAGAAACGGAGATAATTTCTGGTTTTTTTTGACGACTGTCGGGGAATCAAGAGCCTTTGGCTACAGGTTTTTCGGAGGAAGATGGAATCAATATTCGATTGCATTAAGAGATATTGCTTCCTTCAATTGTTCTCCAATTCCAACTCTTTATTAAACACTGGGCCGTTCCTTATAATAAGTAGTCCCGAATATCGTACACGCTTTAAGATCAACTCCCGCATTGCAGACTCTCCCCAAAAAACGCCAATCCCATGGATTAGCGTTTTTTTCGTAAAATTAATCTGATCAATTTTCACAAAATATACGGGGAACGATTACAAGCAAAATGTAAAGCACCTATGGTATTTTTGCATACTGGGCTCCATACATTAATCCTTAAAATGCTTTAGATATTCACCATACCCGTTTTTTTCTAGATCCGCTTTCGGAATAAACCTCAAGGCGGCAGAATTTATACAGAATCGCTGTCCCGTTGGCCCAGGTCCGTCATTGAACACGTCACCCAGGATGGAGTCGGAATCCTTGCCTCTGGCTTGGGTTCCAAGAAAGAGAGCTTTATTTTTCAACACGACGTCGCCCTCGTCCAAGGACTTCGAGAAACTCGGCCAGCCCGTGCCCGCATCGTATTTGTCCCGGGAGCTGAACAACGGCTTTCCGGAAATGATATCAACATAAATGCCTTCTTCTTCGTTATTCCAATACTCATTGTTAAACGGCTGCTCGTCGGCGCCATGCTGTGTGACTCTATATTGAAGCGGGGTGAGTTCCTTGAGCTTCTCCTCTTTGTTAAAGTCTTTATTGGCAGCTTTGTTCGGATCTTCCTTTGATTTAAAAAACACCGTACGTCCACTCCTTCGTTCATTTTCTATTCCATATCTTTTGTATAACAGCTCCTCGAATGGAGAACAACTCGCTAAGTTAGTAAATATCCGTCATTCGACAAACGACAGTTTTTATAGGCTGGATTTTTAGTATATCCTCCCGTATATCCGGTTACACAATAGATAGCCATCTAGTTTTCTCAAACGTTTCTTCGTGTGCCAGAAGCAGCCACCCCCGAACATAGCCATCTCAGTCTTGTTAAACGACGGTATATATAAAACGCAGCTACAAAAGCAATCACGAATCAGCGTTCGAACTGTATCTGCGGTTTGTTACTTGTATTGTATTGTAGCAAGCAGAGAACGACTGCAAAACTGCGGGAAGTCATGTCTTTACACAAGAGAAGGCAACACTATTGTCCGCTAAAAAAATGAAATTTTTCAGTTCTATGCTAAAAGTCATGCCACCACACTGAATTTACAAAAGAGCATTTCCATAATTGTTGATTTAAATATCGCCGAGCGAAGCTAAATATCCCCTCTTTTCATAATTTCTGATAATACCCTCCAAAGCCGCATGCATAATTATGCATTATTAATTTTTGTTCCCAGCTACCCATGTTTAGTTACAAAAAAGCCTCGATCAATGCTGATCGAGGCTGACTCTTAACTAGCTCTACACTGCTTTTTGAATACTGTGCCAGGTCGTTTTTGCAGACAACGTAGGGAGATAGGTACCGGCGAAAATAAATTCCATTTGCGTTTCTTCTGACATGTGTCTTAATATTTTAAACAATTCCAAACTTCAAATATTCCTGAGGTCGACACTCCGCCTCTGGATGACGTCGTCTCAGTAACTCGGGATGGTGCGTTCGTTCTGTCCAACACCGATACGGCCGATCCATGAGCCGTTGCGTCAGCTTGCCCGGAGTCGAGCCACCGCCATTACCTCTAACGTCAATAACGAGCGCAGTGGCAACGCGTACTATAACAAAATCCCTTTTATATTGCAGTGGGATTTTAAATAACACTCAATATTTCTATTGCTATGCTGCTAGTTTGTTGAGCGGATCGCGTTGCAACGAAAACAAGCGATGGAACGGTTCCATCGCCCTGGTATCTTTCCCAGTTAGCTTAATCCAAATCCTCATTCCACAGTCTTATTACTTCTTTTAATTCTAAATTTTCAAAACGTAATTTATAAATATCTGGTTTCTTTAATTGATTTAAAAAATCCAAACCATAACTTGAATCAAAATAATTCATCATCAAAGTCATTACAAGTCCATGTGTTCCAATAGCTATTTTTTTCCCTGAGTGTTCTTTTAATATGTTTTTTATCACTGATATCGATCTATTCTGGCAATCAGAATTAGACTCCCCACCCGGTAAAGAATAATCAAAATCATAAAATTTCTCTCTAATAACTGACATTAGCTCAGCATCTTCAATAATTTCTCCAGCAAAACACCTTTCCCTGAGACCTTCAAATGTTTTGATATCTAATCCTAAGTATTGTGCCAATCCCTCAATACTCAGGATTGCTCGGTTATACGGGCTAGATATAGCAACATCTATTCCTTCTTCTTTAAGAATTTCTGTAACTTTTTCAACATCGCCCTTGCCCTTAGTGGTGAGTCCTCTTGTTCTTTCGGTTCCTTCAGTGTATGGTGATTCAGCATGCCTAACCATATAGATGATGGTCTTCATATAATCCTCCTTGAAATGCTTACTTATTATATTACTTTGATTTCACATAACGTGATATTGACGAAGTTCGTGAATATTCGTCTCAAAAAGTATTTGCGAAGTCATTCAGCTATCCTGCCCTTTATCTTAACGAGGCGGCACCGACCCGTTCGGGCAGATGGGTGAAGCTGGCATCTGGTGAGCGAACGGCCGGACGCCCTGGCTTCGCTTGAGAATATGTACATAATAACAGCGGCAGTCCTAGACAGGAAGACAGGGTCCCAGACTTGCCGCTGTTCAATATTAGATCATATTAAGATGTCCGATGCATCAGCTTCTGCAGTTTGGATTCCGTAGAGGATTCCGGAGCCGGCGTGTAGATGCTGCAGCGCAAATCGACATCACCTTGCAGTTGAAGAGAGGTTAGATGAAACAGCATCTTGCCTGCTTTGGAATGTCGGAATTCGATGAGTACCTCGGGGGCGGTTTTCACTTCGCTCTGTTCCCAGAATGTTTGAAAATCAGGGTGAAGATCTGCCATCTCCCGAAGAAATTCATCATACCATGGATCTTCCACATACTGCCCGTAATAAGCTCTGAAAATGGCAAGAAACCCTCCCACGAAATGCTCCCAATTTCCGGCCAAACGCTGCAGTTCTTTGCGCGAAAATAACAGCCGGATCATGTTTCTCTGGTCGGGAGGAACATGATCAAAATCAAGAAACACATGGGAAGCCGCCTTATTCCATCCAATAATGTTATATCTCCTATCGGTAATGATAGTTGGACAGAATTGGAGTTCGTCCATAATCTTACGTAACGGGGGGCTGATTTCTGTCTGCTCCTCCGGCAGTACAGCGGGGACCGGAGAAGTTTCTAAAGCTAGACTATGAAGATACTTTCTCTCATCCATAGTCAGCTGCAAGGCGAAAGCGATACAATCAAGAACAGAACTGGACATCCGGATATCCCTCCCCTGTTCAAGCCATGTATACCAGGTAGTGCTCACCCCTGCCAATTGAGCCACTTCCTCCCTTCGTAATCCGGGAGTCCTTCTGCGCATACCTGAAGCTAATCCTACGTCCTCCGGTCGAAGCTTGTCCCTCTTCGCTTTTAAAAACACCGATAACACCTGTAACCTTGCTTCCCTATCCATATTCCCGCCCCCCATCCAGTAGCTAGATTGATACATAAGTCCTTTATCATGGTAGTTATTATACTATGATAAAGGATAACTTGTAATAGGATATAATAAATGGCATCATCTTTATAAATATTGATATAAAGGAGTCATTTACAATGATGGAACGCGTTGTTATTACAGGTATGGGAGTCGTTTCCCCTTTGGGAAACAACATAGACAACTTTTGGAATGGGCTGATACAAGGGAAATCAGGCATTGCAAAAATCGTATCTTTCGACCCGTCCGAATATAAATCGCAAATCGCCGGAGAAGTAAAAGATTTTAACGGGGAGCTTCTATTCGGGCGCAAGGAAGCGAAGCGGATGGAGCGCTTCTGCCAGTTTGCCCTAGCGGCTGCGGAACAGGCTTTTGCCGATTCGGGGCTTTCGCCGGAGCAGACCAACCTGGAGCGTATGGGAGTCATTGTCGGTTCAGGTGTCGGTGGGATTCAGCTTCTGATCGACCAGGGGGGCGTTCTTTCAAACCGCGGTCCGGATCGGGTCAGCCCCTCGCTTGTACCCATGATGATTTCCAATATGGCTGCAGCCATAATAAGTATGAAATACGGCGCACTTGGATCAACCATGTCTCCGGTTACTGCCTGCTCTATTGGCAACACCTCCATCGGTGAAGCATTTCGTGCAATCCGGCATGGATATTTGGACACCGCTATTGCAGGCGGTACGGAAGCAGCAATTAGCGGTATTTCTTTAGCCAGCTTCGGAAACGCTACGGCGCTCTCCACACGCAATAGCGAGCCTGCCCAAGCGAGCCGTCCTTTTGATGCCAATAGAGATGGATTTGTCATGTCAGAAGGAGCCGGGATCCTGATCTTGGAATCACTCTCGCATGCAAAGAAACGGAATGCCCGGATTTATGCGGAAGTAATCGGATACGGAGCAAGCTCGGACGCTTATCATATGGTGGCTACCCATCCGGAAGGAACGGGCGCTTATCAGGCGATGAACATGGCATTGAGTGACGCGGGAATCAGGACCGATGAGGTTGATGTCATCAGTGCACACGCAACAAGCACCATTGTAGGCGACCGCTCGGAAACAAAAGCGATAAAAAAACTGTTTGGGTCCGACGCCTACCGCATTCCTGTAACGGCAAATAAATCAATGACAGGCCATCTGCTCGGCGCGTCCAGCGCAGTGGAAGCTATTGCGCTTATTAAGACATTGGAGACCGGCCTTATTCCGCCTACCATCAATCAGGAACAGCAGGATCCCGAGTGCGATCTGGACTATGTTCCCAATCATGTCCGGGAAGGAAATATAGAAATTGGAATCTCCAATTCCTTTGGTTTCGGCGGGCATAACGCCGTTATCGCATTGCGCTCTTATCGCGGATGAAGTTGATACGGCGTACTGCTTAAATATATAACATACGTATAAAAAAGGAGCTGTCGCGGACAGCTCCTTTTCATGGAAATCTTTTATTTAGCCGCTTGGGGCGAGTAGACATTAATATGATCTATATGGGCGACATGACCTTTTACAACGGAAGAAGGACCTACAAATTTGAGCTGATAGGCTCCTGCTGTGTAAACATATATTTTATCGTTGCCGGTGAACCGGACTTCTTTAGGCATGCCAAGCGTAGCAATTACCGAAGTAAAAGTCAGCGATTTGATGCCAACGGACGTATCGATGCTTTGGCCCAAATCACGCAAGTCGTATAGAGTTCCTTTGGAGTTTACGCCGATGGCATAGGCTCCCGCACCCATCCCGAAGTTGTAATTCTCATAATGCGCTCCGGTACCGCTGCCGGTTGTCGGCTTACCCCAAAACTTATGGATACTTGTAAGTGTTGATTTCCCGGAAATCCAAGGGGCTCCCGGTACTTTCCCCTGCTTGGCCAGGCCATAAATTTTCTTAATATAAGCGCTGCCCGTTTCAGCCTTAGACTGCACTGCAGCCGGGCTTTGGCTTGCTGCCTTTACCTGTACCGCGGAGACCATAGTGCCGGCAGCCAGGACCGCTGTCAGAGCCGCAATAGTCCATTTTGAAAACTTATTTGTTTTTTCTGTTGTTAACATGATGACTCACCTCTTCAGTAGTAGTTTCTGTTTCCCCTTACTCATCATAGAACTTTTCCGTGATGTACAAGTTACAAAAAAGTAAAGGAGCTCTTTACCAAAGAAGCGGCTCGCAGGAAACAAATTGTCCGCGGGCATGTTGTTTTCCAAAATCGGAGGACTATATTAAAAAATTTGCCGAACTCCCTCTTCAAAATATATTACTTCCCCAAAAATAATTAGCGTTCACCCCATTGAGTGAACGCCTAGCTACTTCATACTTTATCAGCTACATCAAAACTTTATTAGTTACTCATCACTTTATGACGAGAAGAGCAGTCTGCAATTACTCAAACTTGATTTTTGGGGATACCATTTAAACTTGGGACGTAATCAGCGGCCTTGCTGCTCGAAAGCGTTTGCGATTCTTCAGTGAAATTATCGTTATTCTGCTGATTGTTTTTCTTATCTGCTCGGTTATCTTCGCGGTCATACTTAGGATCGGCGTCATTTTTGGGCATAGCGTTCACCTCCATCTCATAATTAGTATGAGATGGAGGCTTGCATTTTATTCCAGTTGTGTAAACTAACTCAAAGAAGTGTAGGCAGCCGTGGACGAAAAAATAAAGTCCTAGACTTTATGAGCTGGTAGTGCCTATTTTGACTGCAATATCCGACCTCTACCGGGGAAGGCGGGCAGCAGGCGCGATATTTTTGCCCCTTAGAGCAACAGCAATAATTTAGGACAACTTCTCCCCGAGCCGCTTCACTTTATCCAGCCATTTGCCGCGCAGCTCAGTTGACGACGGCTTAACCGGGCCAATCTCGGTAACGCGAACGGGCGTTATTCCGCAAAATTGCAAAATATTGCGTTTCATCACGTTATGCCCGGCACGCTTATAGATCCATCGGTTATACCAGGACGGGGTGTCCATCGTGACGATCAAGTGTGCGGATTTGCCGGTTAGAAGCTTATCCCAAAGATTGGAGTTTTCACGGTATTTGAAGGCAAAACCCGGCAAAAAGACACGGTCGATAAAGCCTTTTAATAGGGCCGGCATCGCGCCCCACCAAGTCGGATAGATGAATACAAGGTGGTCTGCCCAGCGGATAAGCTGCTGAGCCTCGATTAAATCCTTTTCGAGCTCGGTCCTCTTGCGGTAACCAAATTTTAAGTTCGGATCAAAATCGAGCTTGCTTACATCGATTTTTTGAATGTGGACGCTATTAGCCGAAGCGCCTTTCGCATAAGCATCAGATAAGGCCGAGCAAAAGCTTTTTGAATCAGGATGTCCGTTAATAACGAGTATTTTTGATTTCATCGTTAAGTTCCTCCTCGAATGAAAACGCCATGTCTTAGAATTGCTGTCCATAATGGCGGTTTGCGATATAATATAGTGGCGTAGCCCTACAATTAGATTAAAACGAATACCAATATAAATGAATGATCAATGGCGCAAAAAGGGTTGCTGATTCACGCAAAGGAGGAATCGGGCTTGAATAACCAAGGGGTCGCCATCTCGATGGTCTATCCGATTATGAAGACTATCGTCCACAAAGGATACGATACCGAGCATTTTTGCAGCTATGCTTCGTTGGACGCCAGTCTGCTGCAGGATGTGGAAGCCCGCATTACGGGAGAGGAATTGGAGCGTTTAATGCTCGCAGCCGCTGCTTACACGGAAGACGACTATTTTGGCTTACAGCAAGGACAGATCATGGAGTTCGCCGATTTGGGCATTCTCGGTTATGTCATGATGCATTCCAAAACAATTGCCGAATCGCTAGCCGCCTATCAACGGTATAACGTAATTCTATGCAGCGGGTTCAATCTGGACTGGGAAGTGGAAGGGGACGAAGTCCTTATCCGGTTGTTCTTGCAGCATAACGGGCGGATGTCGCGTCATTGCGTGGAGGATATGGCGAGCTCGCTATACCGGTTGATGGGGAGACTTAGCAACCAGCGGATTCTCATAAATGAGGTTCTGTTTTCGCATGAAGCTCCTGCAGATACCGAGCCTTATCGGTCTGTATTCGGGAGAGTTCCCCTGTTCGGCGCGCATAGTAATGTTCTGCGCATGAGCAAGGATGTGTTATCCTATCCCGTTATGTATTCGGACTCCAAGCTGCTGGGCGTGTTTGAGAACATTGCGAAGGAAACCATGGAGGAGCTGATGCCTGCAAATTCGTTTTCCGAGCAGGTTATGCGGTGGATGAAGCAATGCGTACCGACTTTCTTTCCGACATTGCAGCAAACGGCAGAAGAGTTCGGAACTAGCACAAGAACGGTCCAGAATAAGTTAAAGGAAGAAAACATGACCTATAACGGTCTTTCTATCCGCGTTCGCAAGGAACTTGCTATGGGCTATTTAAGAAAATGGGAGTATTCGGTTGGCGAGATTGCTTATGCCATGCATTTTTCAGAACCAAGCGCCTTTCAGAACGCGTTTAAAAAGTGGACGGGGATCACGCCGGGACAATATCGGGCTAATCTCTTGAAAGTCAATGCCTGAGTATCTGAGGCACACGTAAAAAACGTCAGCTTCAAAAAAAAAGTGTTAGATTTGGTTGTATACAGAAACAGCGGCAGCCTTGGACTGAAAATAAAGTCCTAGACTGCCGCTGTTTGATTGAACTAACGTTCCCTGTTAGCGTAACAAGACTACCGCACAATCCTCGGCAGCCTCGTGGTATAATCCAGATTCATTTTGTTCTTAGGGCAAGAGTCGGGATGGCGAACCTTGGGACTAATTTCGCATTAGGTCAGCTTGAATTTTATTTATAAATAGTTTTGACTACCCATTCGTACTTTCTCAGGCAAAACACGATCCAGCTCCCTAATTAACCAAGCAAGAGTTTTTTTACGTAAAGCCTCACGCATATGCTCTTCTGCTTCTAGCATTGCCAAGTTAATTGTACATATTGGATTGCTTTGAGTACATGACGTATATGCTTCATCATCTCTATACTTTAAACTCGTTTTTAGTATATTTTTACATTGATAAATAGGTTTCTTCCCTTCAACCGCTTCAATTACATCCCAAAACGAAATCTCTTCGGGAGGTTTAGCTAATTTATATCCACCCTTTACACCAGGTGAAGAAGTTACAATACCAGACTTGGACAATTTACCGAAAACTTTCGAGAGATACGTTTCCGAAAGCCCTTGGACTTCTGAAAGGTCTTTTATTCCTATGCTTTCCTCTTCTGGTATGTCTATTAAATAAACAAGGCTGTGCAATGCATATTCAACCATTATGCTGTACGACATATAAATCACCTGCTTTCATGTAAAGAACATACAATTACATAATATAGCACCCATTACATTTTGTGAACTTACATAAATTCCCAGGTTATATAAATTGACATGCCACTGGGGTGGATATATTATAGACTATGTTAATCGTCGATTAAGTAAGTCTACAATAAAAACTTAGGAGGAACTATACATGGGAAAGTTACTTATCATCAATGCACACCCGGATTTTGATTCTAAATCCTCTGCAAGTCTAGATGTGTTTAATTACTTTCTAAACGTATACAAAGAGAAGCATTCCAAAGACGAGGTCATTGAACAAATCAATCTATACGACGAAGAAGTACCCTTGTTAGATAAAACTGTACTTAGCGCATGGTCGAAACAAGCGGAAGGCAAAGAATTAACAAGTCAAGAAAAAAAAGTAACAGATCGCATGAGTGAGCTATTAAAACAATTCAAAAGTGCTAGTAAGTATGTCATTGTATTCCCAATGCATAACTTTAGTATCCCCACAAAACTAAAAGATTATATCGATAATGTTTTGATTGCAAGGGAAACGTTTAGATATCTAGAGGCTCCATTGAGTAACGGAAGAGCATCCGTCGGACTACTCGATGATGGAAGAAGCGTAGTTACAATTCAAGCGAGTGGATCAATTTACACCAATAATGACTTTTATACCGAACTGGAGTACTCAAATAAATTTTTGAAGTCCATCTTTTATTTAATGGGAATCGAAGATTTTGAAGCAGTTCGAATCCAGGGAACTGCATTCTTGGACAGAAATGAAGTATTACAAAAAGCATATAAAGAAGCTGAAGAGCAAGCTTCAAAATTAGCAGCTAAATAAGAAATTTGTCAGCCGATCTGTTTGATCGGCTGTTTTCCATTCATTTGGGATACGGTTCTCCGCGTTAGTCCGAGTCGTTAATCCTGTCGTTTCCAACCCATTGTATCCAATCCCGCAAAAGGTAATTCCGGTTCAATTTATTTGACCATCGTCCGATTTTCCAATTACCCTTTAACCGCACCCGCCGTGATTCCAGAAACGATTTTGTCCTGGAGCATCATATACGCTGCCACGCTGGGAATAATCGCAATGACGATCGCAGACAACAGATAAGAATACCGGGTTGAAAAGTTTCCCTGGAACCGCATTATTCCGAGTTGAATGGGTTTAAATTGTTCGTCACTGATAAAGATTAGACTAAAAAGTAAATCGTTCCACGAGCCGAGAAAATTAAAAATCGTTATCGTCGCAAGCGGTGGAGCCAAAAGCGGAAAAATGATTTTCCAAAAGGCTTTGGGCAATGTACATCCGTCCATAACAGCAGATTCTTCCATTTCCTTGGGAATGCCTTGAATAAATCAGGAAAGAACGAAAACGGAAAATGGGATTGCGAATGCGACAAAGATGACGATCATGGTGAGTCTCGGGTAGTTGAGGCCAAGTTTTGACACGGTGATGTAAAGTGGCACCAGAGTGGAATGAACGGGTACCATCAGGCCCAGCAAGAAAAATCCAAGCGTCCGTTTGCTAAGCTTCCATTTCAGCCGCACGATCGCGTAAGATGCTATCGAACAAATGAAGATGGTGATAACGACACTGAGTAAGGAGTAATACAAGCTGTTAGAAAAGTATCTGCCGACCTCGTATTGACTCCACACTTGAAAATAAACGTTCAAGTCCCATTTTCCCGGGAGACCCCAAGGGTTCACATGTTCCTGACCAAGCTTAGTTTGAAAATCGTTTTAATCCAAATGCGGCGGAATGTGACACAGTTCACCCCGTATCGTTCATTGACACCACCAGCCGTTTTCCCTATCATGAAAACATAACTCAGGCGATAAGTTGGAAAGGGGGCTCGCAGTATTGGGCAAGATTCGCAAGGTTAACGTCCACGAGCTGGTTGCAAAAGAGATTCAGTCCTATATCGAGGACAAAGCGCTTCAGGAAGGGGACAAATTGCCTTCCATGGAGGAGATGGTCCGCATGTTCGGCGTCGGCCGCTCGTCGCTCCGCGAAGCGATCCGATATCTCGAAGCGGTTGACATCGTCAGGGTCGAGAACGGCAAGGGCATCTATGTCCGGGATGTCCACAGCTTCCGATTCACGGGCAAAGTTAAGATTGAGAATGAGAAGCGTTTCCTGCTGAATGTACTGGATGTGAGGCGCGCCCTGGAAGGCAAGGCGGTCGTACTCGCCGCCGGACGGGCGACACCGAAGCAAATCGAGGATCTGACGCAATGCCTCGACGAATACCGCGCACTGAAGGAGGCGGGCAAGGACACCTCGCAGATCGATCTGGCCTTCCACCGTCTTGTGATCAAAGCGTCCGGCAACGCCATTCTAGAGAGCGTGCTTCAGTCGATTTCCGGCTTGTACGAGAAGTTTTTCAACGAACCGCTGGGCGACGAGCGCCTGTTCGATGAGACGTATCCGTTCCACATCACCATTTACGAAGCGATCGCCGATCACGATCCGAAACGCGCGGAGCAGGAATTCAACCGTATGATGGATTCGATCGAAGAGATCATCAAATTGTATTGAGCTCCGCAGCCGCTCGCTCATTTTTTTTCATTTTTTTTCATTTTAACCCTCTTGACAGAGATGAATGCGCTTTCTATAATCAACCTATCAGACAGGATGACTGGCTGATACATTGATATGGGGGGAAATGACTTTGCGGAAAATCGTTACGATTCTACTCTCTATGATCCTTCTTGCCGGCCTGCTAGCCGCATGCGGCGACGGCGGCACGAACACGAAGAGCGAAGGAACCGGCACCAAAGCTTCCGGCGAGAAAGTCAAGCTTCGCATGGTAGAGAGCTTGACCAGTCCGAAAAGGACCGAACTCATTAAACAGGCAATCGAATCGTTTGAAGAGCAAAACCCGAATATTACGATCGAACTAGTCTCGCCGCCCTTCGATCAGGCGGACAACAAAATCCGGACGATGCTATCGGCCAAGCAGGACGTCGACATTCTTGAGGTGCGCGACCTGACTGTAGCGGAGTTCGTTAACAACGGCTACATCGAACCGCTCGACGCCTTAGTCGATTCCTGGTCCGACAAAGGGACGCTGAGTCCGGTCGCCCGGTCGGTCGGCACCGTCGACGACAAGCTCTTTTTCATCGCCAACGGCTTGTACCAGCGTCAAATGTTCTATCGGAAAGACTGGTTCGACGCGAAGGGACTGCAACCGCCAACAACCTGGCAGGAGCTGTACGAGACGGGCAAGACGCTGACCGATCCTGCAGCCAACCGGTTCGGCTTCTCCTTCCGCGGCGGGCCGGGCTCCAACGGCAATACGGACGCTATGATTCTCTCTTACAACGGGGACAATGTAAATCTGGAAGACTCCATGTTCCTGAAGGACGGCAAGACGGTCTTCTCCTCCCCGGAGGCTAAGCAGGCCACGGAGCTGTATATGAAGATCTACAAGGAGACTTCGCCGCCGGACTCTATCAACTGGGGCTTTCAGGAGCAGGTGCAGGCTTTCACCTCCGGCGTAACGGCAATTCTGCTGCAGGACCCGGATGTCATCCAGACGCTGGAAACAGGAATGGACAAGAACACATGGGCGACGGCGCCGATGCCGAAGGGTCCCGGCGGGAAAGCGCTGATCTCCGCGGGCGGCGCCGGCTGGGGTATCACGTCGTTCTCGAAGAACAAGGACGCGGCGTTCAAGCTAATTTCCTTCCTGTCCAGTCCGCAGCAAAATATCGAATTTTCGAAGAAGTTCGGCCTCATTCCGATTCACTCTTCGGCGTCCGAGGATCCGTTCTTTCAATCGGGCCCATACAAGACACTGCTTGATATGAGCAACAAGCCCGACGATTTCGTCAACTATAAGCCGCCGTTCACCTATCCGGGAACCGGCAAGTGGGGCGAGATCAGCTCCAGCTCGCAGCAGAGCTACCTGCTCGGCAAGCTGAGTCTGGACGACCTTCTCAAGCAATGGGATCAATATTGGACCGACCAAAAGAGCCAAGTGAGCAAATAACCGGCAATCCGTTGGAACATCGTGATGGGCGGAATCCGCTGTCCATCACGATTTTCATTCCAAGAAGGTGGTGCATAAATGTCTAACCGGAGGCTGTTCATTACACTAAGTCTGGTCCCTGCGCTGCTGCTGGTACTGGTATTCACGTGCTACCCGTTCCTAAAAGGGATCGTCATGGCATTTCAGGACTACAGACTGTTCGACCTGACGAATGTGCGGTTTGTGGGCCTCGACAACTTCGAGACGGCCTTCCAGGATCCCAAGTTCAAGGGCGCCCTGAAGAACAGCGCCTATTGGGTCTTCTTCTCGCTCGTCTTCCAGTTCCTGATCGGCTTCACGCTTGCCATGACGCTGAGGAAGCCGTTTCGCGGACGCGGCGTCTACCAGGGCTTCGTGTTCTACTCCTGGGCGCTTTCCGGATTCCTTATCGGTATGATCTGGAAGTGGCTTTTCAACTCCCAGCTCGGGCCAATCAACGATCTCCTGCTGCGAACCGGCCTCATTGACCAGCGCATTGGCTTCCTATCCGATCCCGACTGGGCGATGGTGTCCGTCGTCGTAGCCAACATCTGGTACGGCATCGCGTTCTTCGCGATCATGCTCCTCGCGGCGCTGCAATCCGTTCCGGGCGAGCTTTACGAGGCCGCTGACATTGATGGCGCTGGCGGCGTACGCAAGCTGCTGAATGTGACGCTGCCCTACATCATGCCAACAATCATCGCGACGACGCTGCTGCGGGCGATCTGGATTTTCAACGACCCGACCATTATTTACGGCCTGACGAACGGCGGTCCAGCGGGAAGCACCCACGTCCTCGCCTCCTATATGCTGGACAAAATTATTTACGCCGGCGAATATGGTGCTGCGTCGGCCGTCGGCGTGATGATGATTGTCATTCTGCTGCTATACACCCTGTTCTATCTTTCGGTTACGAGGTCAAGCAAGGCGGAGGATTTTTAAATGAAGAAACGAATACTCTTCGGACTCAAGCTGCTGTTTCTGTCGCTCCATTTCATCGTCATGGTTTTCCCACTGTACTGGATCGTCATGACGTCGTTCAAGCCGCAGAAAGACATTTTTACATTCCCGCTTCACTACTGGCCTAAACGGTTCTCGTTGCAGAATTATATCGATATTTTCCGCATCTCCAAGTTCCATATCTATATCGCCAACAGTCTGCTGATCTCCGTTGTCGCGGCCCTCATCGTCATCGTCATTGCGATTCTAAGCGCTTATGTGATGGCACGCTTTTCCTTCCGCGGCCACAAGCAGATTCTGATGGCATTCTTCGCCACGCAGATGCTGCCCGGCTTCGTCTCTCTGGCGCCGCTCTATCTGCTTATGTCGGATTTGCACCTTATCAACAACCGGATGTCGCTGGTGCTGATGTACACGGTCGGACTGATCCCGTTCTCGGCGATCATGCTTAGGGGGTTCTTCCAGCGGATTCCCTCGAGTCTTGAGGAGGCTGCCATGATTGACGGCTGCTCCCGTCTCTCCGCGCTCGGACGGGTTATCATTCCGGTCATGCTTCCCGGCATCGCTTCAACGTTCATATTCGCATTCGTCCAGAACTGGAACGAGCTGTTCCTGGCCGTCATGTTCATCGATTCCGAGCCGTTTAAGACGCTTCCGGTCGCCATGAACTCCTTCATTTTGAAGTTCGACGTCAACTGGGGAGCGCTGTCCGCAGGAACGGTGCTGTCTGTCATCCCAACCGTGCTGCTATTCGCGATTGCCCAGCGGTTTATTGTGGCGGGTCTTACACAAGGGGCGGAGAAGGGTTGAGCGCCATTCATTTCCAGCATCGGAGGAATACACTATGACAACTCGCACATCTCGGTCTGATTTTACGACGGTGTCTTACGACCCGATCGATACCCGCCATCACGGCTCCATTGCTGTCCCCGTTTATCAAAGCAGCCTTTTCGCCCATGAAACGTATGCACAATTCGAGGAGGCGTTCGAGGATCTGTTCCTGACGCCGGTGTACTCACGTGGCCGAAATCCAACCGTGGCGTTTCTCGAGGAGAAGCTGGCGGTACTGGAGAGCGGTGAAGCGGCACGCTGCTTCGCCTCGGGCATGGCCGCCATCACCGCGGCCATCATGTCTTGCGTGAATCAGGGCGATCACGTGCTATGCGTCAGCCAGGCTTACGGGCCGACGCGCGAATTTTTCACCTCCTATCTGACGCGTTTCGGCATAGAGACGACCTATGTCGACGGAACGTCGATGGAGGCGCTTCGGCAGGCGGTGCTGCCCAATACCGCACTGCTCTATCTGGAAAGCCCGACCACGATGCGGTTCGAAGTGCAGGATCTATCAGCCTGCACGGAGCTTGCGCGCAGCATCGGTGCCCGAACCATCATTGACAATACGTGGGCAACGCCGATTTTCCAGAAGCCCCTGGCCTTCGGCGTCGATCTCGTCGTGCATTCGCTGACCAAGTACGTGTCGGGTCATAGCGACTGCGTCGGAGGTGCGGTGATCGGCTCGAAGGAGCTTATCAACCGGCTTAGCACGAGTGAGTACATGCTCTTCGGCGGCATTATGGCGCCACAGATCGCCGCGCTACTGATCCGAGGGCTGCGCTCGCTCCCCCTTCGGATGCAGCGCCACCAGGAAACGGGTCTTCAGGTGGCAGCCCACCTGGAGCGGCAGCCGCACGTGATCCGCGTCAATCATCCCGGGCTACCGTCACACCCCCAGCATGAGCTGGCGAAGCGGCAGATGTCCGGTTACGGTAGCCTGTTCTCCTTCGTGACCGACGAGCCGATCGCGAGATTGAAGGCGTGGTCCGACCGGTTGCACTACTTTAAGATCGGCGTCAGCTGGGGCGGCTTCGAGAGTCTGATCGTTGTCAACGAAATCCCGGACGGCGAAGCGGGCGACCGGCGGATCGTCAGGCTCTACGTCGGTCTCGAGGATCCTGCCGACCTGATCGCGGACCTCGACGAAGCCTGGGCGCGGGTCCGCGATCTGTAAATCGCTGCATACGCTAAACAGCGCCTCTCCCGTGGGGCGCTGTTTTTGCGACGTGTGGCGTATTTTAACGCTTGGACGGGGAATTTCCACCCGTCATGCACAACGTTACCCATGATATTAAGCTTAATGTTCCATTACGTTTCGCAAATTTATTTAAATATAAGAGGATGTTAAAAGTATTGAAGAAGTAGATAGTTGGTAAATACAATATCCGTCCTAGACCTGTATTAGGAAAGTTAAGAATTAAGAATGTGATCGTAAGTATTGAAGGTAACATTGCAAGTAAATATTTTTCTGAGTTATTCCCATTCCAAAAATTATTCGATTTAACTCTGGGCAGTCCAAAAAATGTTGTATTACAGTCAGTACATTTATGTACATACGGAATAAAAAAGGGAGCTAATGCAATCAACGCTCAATAACCAATATCACCCATAAAAAAGTAAAAAGACAAAAATATATAAATAGAAAATAATAGTCTTGTATTAATTGAACTCATCTGTTTGATATGAATACTATGACATTTAGAACAGTTCTCCATTTCCAACCTCATCCTAATCAGAGAATAATTTATTTAAACTCATAAGGCTTTACCATTAAACTATACTGCCCGTTACTTCAATGGTCATCAAAAAGGAGCTGTCATCGCGACAGCTCCAAACTATCGTATCCGCTTACCTACTCCTCAACCTCAAATATGGAGTCAATTATTATT
>NZ_JBHUME010000008.1:285256-285847 GCF_042684925.1 Paenibacillus gansuensis
CTAGCATAAGATCAGAACAACCGTTTAACACTTTATGATGTTCTTCAAAATTTGCGTCCGCATTAACAAAACCCTGAATTTTAACCACTCGTTTCACTTTCTCCAGTGTGCCTAAAGCTGATTTCAGTACAGCCAGAACTTCAATCCCAGTCCGTCGTGCAAACTGATAACCTTCTTCGGTTGAATATTCCTGACCTAACTTACCTCTAGGGTTTCCAGAAGGCCCCTTACCCGAAACGAACAAAAGCCCGTTTACTTTTACGTAGTTTGCATACTTAGCTGCTGGTTCGCTTGCATTGGGTAGAACGATTCCTAACTGTGCTAATTTACAAGCTACTGTTTGTTCAGTCATTCTGAATTCCCCACCTCGCAGACGATTTTGGAAAAATTATACTTATATATAAAGAGAGTGTCAACGAATTGTTGTTAAACATTCCTGCCCGTTACTTCAACAAAGGCTGCCGTACATATTAGCGGCAGCCTCGTTAACTTCCTTTATTTAACTAACGTTCCCAGATAGTTCAATGACCTGACTTTAGAATTTGAATGAGTTGTTCCGTCTCAACTTCACTAATAGTGGCATACTTAGAC
>NZ_JBHUME010000008.1:285896-286130 GCF_042684925.1 Paenibacillus gansuensis
TCAAAATTAGTAATTCTAAAGTCTTCCCCTTTATGTTCTAACCAAAATTGGAAATCGGAATCATCAGTAGTTTTGATTTGCCGATCCTGCCATTTAATCCCCTCAGTAAGTTGGTTTATTTTATTAATTTGGTCTCTATCGGTAACCATGGAGAACTCGACAGGTTTCTCCGTCAAATTAGCAACTCTCATCCATTCGGAAATATTATCGTCTTTTGAACAAGCTCCAATAATA